>JBJEKE010000278.1:0-9679 GCA_051878475.1 Muribaculaceae bacterium
GCAAAGGTAATCCCATCCGAAGCCAAAAATTCGCGAAAACCGCCACTCGACCAGCTCGCTGTAGAATCACTTTATTTTGCAGAAAAGGCGATTTTCGCTACTAAATTTTTTAATAATTACTAACTTTGTGATTGTGGAGGACAACAGATGACCGAAACCTAAAGAACAACACATTAAAACAGGACTTCATGGCAAAAAAGAAAGAATCGTCGGGTGGATGTCTGCAAACGGCATTGTCGAGCGCAATTTTGTGGTTCGGAATAAAAACTGTTGGAGGTGAAAACGCCTTCTTTGGCGCTTGCATGATATTTGTGGGTGCTTGCTGGCTTCTCATAATCATTATCACTCAAATACAAGCATTGAACAAGAATGATGATGCGGAATCCGGAAATGCAGGCAGCAAGGGAATGGTTGACCCTGATAATTACGCAGCCATAGCTCGCAGCGCATACGCACTGTATAAGCACATCCAGTTGATGAACAAGGACCCGCAAATCAAAGAGATGCTCGTGCACTATGACGAACAACTTAGGGAGGCCGACGAACTGCGATTTACTGTGAACCCGCGATTGGGTATGCTGACGCTTGTCGATGTTATCCAGAGTTACAAGCAAATAGGCTACAGCATCGACCTGCACAACAACGAGGGGAATGCACTTGCCATGTATGCATTACTGCTAACCAACTACAATGCCCAAGAATACATATACGACAAGCAAAAGATGGAAGATGGCGGCATCGAAAAGGTCGCACGGATTGTCGATGCATTTGCCAACCACTTTGAGAGCACGTTCCCCAAAGACCAGTCGTTTGTGGTAGAGCTGGCCCGCAGCCGCGATGCCGACGAAGACCTCGTGAACAAATATGTGGTGCTGCTTTACCGATTTCTGTCGCTTGTGGCCAAGGTTGACAATGTGGTAACCGAAAAAGAAAGCGAATGGCTGAAGCAGATAATGAGTTTCTCGAGCGAAAATCCTGAAGGGAGCGACCCGGGCACAGACAAAGCCAAGAGCTATGGGGAAGCCGAGAAACAGCTGATGGAACTCATCGGACTGCAATCGGCAAAAGAGGAAATTGTAAGGCTTACAAATTATGTAAAGGTTCAGAAACTGAGGGCCGAGAAAAAGCTGAGCACCACTCCGATATCGTATCACTGTGTGTTTACCGGTTCACCGGGAACGGGCAAGACCACAGTGGCTCGCATAGTGGCTGAAATATACTGCGAGCTGGGAATCCTTCGAAAAGGACATCTGGTGGAAACCGACCGTTCGGGCCTCGTGGCTGAATATGTAGGGCAAACGGCCGTGAAAACCAACAAGATAATAGACAAGGCACTCGATGGAGTGCTGTTTATCGACGAGGCCTACTCACTGGTGCAAGGCGACAAAAACGACTTCGGACTTGAAGCCATCGCCACACTGCTAAAGCGAATGGAAGACGACCGCGACCGTCTGGTGGTGATTCTGGCCGGATATGGCGACGAGATGCAGCAGTTTATCGATTCGAATCCCGGTCTGCAGTCGCGATTCACCCGATACATTCATTTCGACGACTATTCGGCCGACGAGCTGATGGAGATTTTCAACATGCGCCTCAGCAAGTTTGAATATACGATGACACCGGAGGCCAATACCGCATTGGCTCAGTTGTTTGCCAACGCTGTTGCCACAAAGACAAAAAATTTTGGCAATGCCCGATTTGCCCGGAATGTGTTTGAGCGCACCATTGAAAACCAGGCATCGCGTCTTGCGAACAAAAACGAAATTACTGACGTTGATTTACAAACCATTGAAGCCATCGACATCCCCTTAAACCTTTAAGGCAATCGATAGTCAACAAAAAAACGAAAAACGATGAACAGAACATTCGGACCAATATTCAGCAGCTTTGTAGTGCTTGCCTTGGGCGTAACACTTATTGCTATGCATAACGAGATTCGATTAATGGAATATATGGTGATGCTGATAGGCATTGCCTTCATCATTCCGTCGGTGTATTCAATAATCGGGACCTTGTACTACCGCAAGAAAGGGCTTTCGGCTTACTACTCCACGGCAGGACTGGTGAGCGCCATAGGCTCGCTATGCATCGGCGTGCTACTGCTATGCATCCCGACATTCTTCATAGGATTTCTCACCTATCTGCTGGCAGCGCTGATGGTGCTATGGGGCATAGCCCACATTGCTGCGCTAATCAGGAGCAACAGCACCTACCGATACTCGCTGTGGCTCTACCTTATGCCGGCAGCCACAACAATTGCCGGAGTGGTGATCTTGACATCGTCGGTTAAGGAGATTCAAAGCGTAGTGGTGCTGATTACAGGAATAGCAATGGTGGCATCGTCGCTGAATTTCATAGCAAAAGTGGTGTGCCAGAAGATTATCGACCGCCGAAACTCACTGCAACAATCCACCGGCGAGCAATCAATCCCACAGCCGGAAAAGCCCGAAAACATTACATTTGAATAATAAATCGGTTCAATGTCGATACAGCAATGGCTGCCCCTGAAAAATAACATCGAAGGCAGCCATTGCAATGATTATTCGAAAGCTTCCTGGAAGCGCATCTTGCAATATTCAATGATGAGGTCGCCCACTTCTTCGACCGACAAGTGAGTGGTATCGACCGACAAATCGTAGGAAGCTGCACTGCCCCACACCTTCTCGGTGTAATAGTTATAGAAATTGGCACGTAGCTTGTCCTTCTTGCGGGCAATGGCGGCAGCCTCATCCTCGGAACCGCAATCACGACGGCTCATTATGCGGCGAACCCTCGAACTGATGGAGGCATGCAGAAACACATTAATGCAGCACGGATGATTGCGAAGCACATAATCGGCACTGCGCCCCACAATGACACACGAACGCTCGTTGGCCAATTGCATGATTACCTTGCACTGCATGGCATAGATATTGTCGGGCGATATAGGCGACTGTGTGCCCATTATCGGCGATATGGTGTAGCCAGGATTGAACGAGAAGAGATTGTCGAAAAACGAAGGCGAACGCTCGTCGGCACGTTCGAAAAACTCGGCGCACACGCCACTGTCCTTCGATGCCTCGGCCAAAAGTTCCTTATCGTAATAAGCTACTCCTAACTTATCGGCTATATACCGGCCCACTTCGCGGCCACCGCTACCAAACTGACGGCCAACGGTAATAACAAACTTAGCATCGTCCATAATTGCACAAAATATAATAGTTCAACATTGCCTTGCGGCCTTCAATCGTAAAGATAACCATTTTTGCGGAAATCAAGCCATATTTAATCTATATTTTTACGATTCCGGCTAAACTTGCTTGCCATTGCACTCGCCTTGCACTATCTTTTCATAAGATCGGCGGCGGCTCGGCAATGTCAATCTGAAAAACTGGCGTTTTTCGCTTGCCATTGCACTCGCCTTGCACTATCTTTGCACCATAAAACGAAAATCAACATCTGATGGAACTTGAAGCATTAAAAGAACTTGGCAACGACGCCAATGGCCTGATGACTTACGAATATATCGCCAACCATATCGACTCGATTACCGTTGACGACCTTAACCAACTGGTTGACAACATGATTCGTTGCGACCACAGCGGCCAGTTTATTGTGAGCACTGCCCGATACCTGCACGCAATAGACCCGACTAAGTTTGCCGAACATATCGACCGCCTTATCAAGGCTGCTATAGTTACCGATCGCGAGCACAAATACATTTCCGACCTGCTGGCTTCGATTTGGGGTGCCGACTACAAAGAGCATGCCGATGAACTCAATGCCGCTGACGACAATTTCCGCCGCATCTACAAGCGAATATTCCCTATCGGAATCTAATTTCAACTTTACATGCGATACACAATTCTTTCAATTCTGGCTCTGGTGGTTGCCTTCGCCGGCTGCTCACTTTGCCCTTCAAAAAATTCTGATAAAAACAAAATGAACCAGCCCACTCATATTAAATTTGAAACCAGCATGGGCAACATTACCCTGCTGCTCTACGATGACACCCCACTCCACCGCGACAACTTCATAAAGTTGGTGAAGGAGGGATACTACGACGGAACTCTGTTTCATCGTGTGATTAATGAATTCATGGTTCAAGGCGGTGATGGCGACTCCAAGACCGCCACAGCTGGCCAAATGCTCGGCGGCGGTGACCCGGGATATAAGGTGCCTGCCGAATTCGTATATCCAAAACACTTCCACCACTACGGTGCTCTGGCAGCCGCCCGTCAAGGCGACCAGACCAACCCGGAACGTGCATCGAGCGGCTCGCAGTTCTACATCGTTACCGGAAAAGTGTACGATGCACAAGCTCTCGACAAAATGGCTAAACAGCGCGAATACCGCTTCAAGCAAAACCTGTTCATGCAATTGGCTGCCCCACACCGCAAAGAGCTGATGAAGATGCAGATTGCCAAGGACACAGCCGGCATGGAAGCTTTGCGCCAGCAACTTATCGACTCGGTGGAAGCCGAATATGCCAAGGCACCAATAAAATTCACCGACGAACAAATGAAAGCCTACAGCACAGTGGGCGGCACACCGCACCTCGACGGCGAATACACTGTGTTTGGCGAGGTAACAGAGGGCATGGACGTGGTGGAGAAGATTCAGAAAGTGGCAACCGACCGCAACGACCGTCCTACCGACGACATCAAGATTATTAAAGCCAGCATTATAGATTAATGATATCTGCGCAAACCCACACATTGGCCAACGGCCTGAGACTGGTACATAACCACGACCGCAACACAAGATTTGCGGTCGTGAATGTTCTATATCAAGTGGGTTCGCGCGACGAAGAACCGCAGCACACCGGAATGGCACACCTGTTTGAACACCTGATGTTCGGCGGTACTCCAACAATACCCGATTTTGACGGCATTCTGCAAAGTGCCGGAGGAAACAGCAATGCATGGACCGACACCGACTTTACTAACTACTACGACGAGGTGCCAATTCACAACATCGAAACCGCCCTTTGGCTTGAAGCCGACCGCATGGCCATGACGCACTTCCCGGCCAAGAGCCTCGAGGTGCAACGCAAAGTGGTGATTGAGGAATTCAAGGAACGCTGCCTCAATCAGCCCTACGGCGATGTACCCCACATCATGCGAAGCAATGCCTTCAAGCACCACACCTACCGCTGGCCGACAATCGGAGCCACTCCGCAGCACATTGCCGATGTTAACCAAGAACTGACCGACAAATTCTTCCACGACTTCTACACACCGTCGAATGCTGTGCTGTCGGTGGTGGGCGACATAGATTTCGGCTCTCTCGTGAAACTTGTAGAGAAATATTTCGGACACATCAAGCCTCGCGAGCGAAAAGCCTCTCGCTACGAATACGATGAGCTCACCGGCCAATCGATAACCGTAAACGAGCATCGCAATGTGCCCCACAACGCCATCTACAAATACTTCATGATGCCCGGACGCTTCGATACCGACTATGTGGCAGTGGATATGCTTACCGAAATACTCGCATCGGGGCGCTCAAGCCGTTTCTATAGCAATATCACCGGCAAAGGGCGCGGGTTCAGCACCATCGACTCGAGCATCATCGGGTGCATCGACCCGGGGGCACTGATTGTAAATGGCCGTCTGCTATCCGGAGTGTCATTCGAAGAAGGAGAGGAG
Organism: Muribaculaceae bacterium; assembly: GCA_051878475.1. Classification (GTDB taxonomy): domain Bacteria; phylum Bacteroidota; class Bacteroidia; order Bacteroidales; family Muribaculaceae; genus SFRY01. The sequence continues at coordinate 5,631 of JBJEKE010000278.1, forward strand.
ATCATACGCCAGGAACTTGATGCCCTGACCAACATCGAGGTGAGCGACACCGAACTTGAGAAATGTATCAACAAACTGGAGACCAACCGTCTGCTCAACCTTGTCTCGTGCACCGAACGGGCATTCAACCTGGCATACTACACAATGCTTGGCGATGCGAACCTGTTGAACACCGAAATTGACGAATACCGCAAACTCACACCAGCATACATCAAAGAAACAGCACAACGGATTTTCGGCACCAACCGATGCATCACGTTGCACTATGGCCCCGATGCATAAGCCGAAACAGGCTGAAAGTGCCATCGAAAGCGAAAAACAACAAAATTTGCGTACAATCACCAATTATTTTCCGAGGGAAAATGTGCGAAGAAACGAAATAATGTGTTATATTTGAAGCGTAGAACAGATTTGCAACCACGACGATGGCTTTAAACCACAATATCAACAAACCTTAAACGCCGGAAATCGGGCTGCAGCAAACCTAAAATATTGGAATATGGAACCGTATGAAGTGTCTGAAGTTAGTGAAAACACCAACCCAGACGTAACCTTGAACGCTGCCACAACAGAGGCGCAAAACACCACCGATTCAGCAACAGTAACCGAACCGGAGGCAAACGAGACAACAACAGAAGATGTAGCCGCAGCATCGGCATGCGCAATGACAAAAGAAGAGATTCTGGCAGAGCTGGAACAGGCTGTAGAAGGCCCGGTTGACGAAGTCAAGGACAAGATTGCCCAGCTTAAGTCGGCATTCTACTCGATGAAGAAAGAGGAAACACCGGCCGACGGTGAAGCCACCGACGAACCGGCAGCCGAAGTCGACCCGGCCGAAGAAAAACTCAAGGAACTCATTGCCAAGTACAAGGAACGCCGTGCACTTCATACAGCAGAGGTAGAAGCCATGAAACAAGCCAACCTCGAAAAAAAGAACGATATTCTGCATCAGCTTGAGGCCATCGTTGCCGATACCGACAACATCAACAAGCAATATAACCGTTTCCAACAGTTGCAGCAGGAATTCAAGGCCATTGGCGATGTTCCAGCCGAGAACGTAACACAGCTGTGGAAATCGTATCAGCTTGTAACCGAAAGTTTTTATGACCGGCTGAAAATCAACAAGGACCTTCGCGACTACGACTTCAAGAAAAACCTTGAGGTGAAAGAAGACCTGTGCACACTTGCCGAAGCACTCGACAACGACAACGACATTGTAAACGCCTTCAAGAAACTGCAAGCACTGCACGAGCAATGGCGCGAAACAGGCCCGGTATCGCCCGAAATCCGCGAAGAGATTTGGCAGCGCTTCAAGGCAGCATCAACTGCCATCAACAAGAAATACCAGACCTTCTTTGAATCGAGAAAGGAAAAGGAAAAAGAAAACGAAGTAGCCAAGACAGCACTGTGCGAACGTCTTGAGGCAATAGACATGGCCACACTGAAGAGCTACGCAGCCTGGGACAAGGCTACTGAAGAAATCAAGGCCCTCCAGGAAGAATGGAAGAAACTGGGATTCGCTCCACGCAAGGTGAATGTTGAACTCTTTGCCCGCTTCCGCAAGACCTGCGACGAATTCTTTGCCCGTAAGGCAGAATACTTCAAGAGCATGAAGGAAGAAGCCACATCGAACCTGCAAAAGAAAATTGCACTGTGCGAGAAGGCCGAAGCACTGAAGGACAGCACCGACTGGAAGAAGACATCCGACGAACTCATAGCCATACAAAAGGAATGGAAAACGATAGGCTCGGTATCCAAACGCCACAGCGACGCAGTGTGGAAACGCTTCATTTCGGCTTGCGACTATTTCTTCGAGCAAAAAGAAAAGCAGACTTCGAGCATCCACAAGGAGGAGCACGCCAACCTCGAGGCAAAGAAGGATATAATTGCCAAACTCAATGACCTGCTTGCCGCTGAAGCTCCTGAGAGCCCGGCTGCAACAGTGCGCGAACTGATGAACAGCTGGCGCGGTATAGGACACGTGCCTTATAAAGAGAAAGATGCCATATACAACGAATATCAGGACGCCGTGAAGAAGGCCTACGACAAATTCGACATCCGAGAAGTCAGGGCCAAGATTTCAAGCTACGAGACATCAGTTGACCAACTTGGCGGCGACAGCAACAAGCTGCTGCGCGAGCGCGAAAAGATTATGCGCCGCTACGAGCAGAAGCAAAACGAGCTGAAAACCTTCGAAAACAACATGCTCTTCTTCACTGCCAAATCAAAATCGGGCAACTCGATTCTGAAGGAAATGGAAAAGAAGATTGCAAACATAAGAGAAGAACTTAGCCTGATTGAAAAGAAAATTGAAGTCATCGACTCAAAACTTCAGGAAGACTAAAGCCCAACAGCCCGCTTTACCAAGCAATTTAATTTACCCCAATATCAATTACATAGGCACAACGGAAAGTGCCTATGTAATTTTGCGAAAGAACTGAGATGATGAAAAAGGGACGCTACGGACGATTCGTGAAATTCGCTATAACTTGCGTTGACTTTGTGCTGCTCAACACACTGTTTCTGGTGATGTATCTCACAAAGTTCGGCACACCGGGCCTTTACAACCTGAAGGTCCTCGTCATTCTCAACCTATCCTATCTGATAGCCATCCTGCTTAACAACGATATCCACGAGCGCCGCATAGTGTATGCCGACAAGATAGCGCTGATAGCCTTGCGCGTACTCGCCACTGACATAGCGCTGTTTCTGGCATTTCTATGGGTGGCCGACACTCCCGAAATCGACACGCTCCCCATTGTGTTCTACTTCTCCACGTTCTACATTCTGCTGAGCGTGTGGTGGCTGGCATCGCGCCAGGCAGTGAAACTTTACCGTGCCCACGGGTTCAACTTCAAGCGTGTGATTATCATAGGTAGCGGCAAGACAGGCATTGAACTGCTCGAAGAGATGCTCACCGATGCCGGTTACGGATACCGGCTAATGGGATTTTTCGACGATAAGAAGTATGCCAAGTCGGTGAAGGACTACAAAGGCACCATCGATGATGTGGAACAGTTTGTCAAGGAAAACCCAATCGATGAAATGTACTGCACCATTGCCGACGACAACCAGAACATCATAGAGCGCCTGATAAACATCGCCGAATGCAATGCCGTCGACTTTTACTTTGTGCCTCAGCTGGGATCGAAGCTCATACGCCGGTTCGAACTAAACGAAATCGGCAACGTACCGGCTCTGTCTGTACGTCCGAATCCGCTCAACCGCACTATCAACAAGCTGATAAAGCGAATTTTCGACATTCTGTTCTCGCTCACGTTCCTAATCATATCGCCGGTGATATTCATTCCTGTAGCCATCGCCATAAAGATGTCGTCGCCCGGTCCGGTATTCTTCAAGCAACGCCGCACCGGCTATCGCGGCAAGGAATTTGTGTGCTACAAGTTCCGCACCATGAAGGTTAACGACGACAGCGACAACAAGCAAGCCACTAAGAACGACCCGCGCAAAACCAAGATTGGGAACATACTGCGCAAGACCAACATCGACGAGCTGCCTCAATTCTACAATGTGCTGAAGGGCGAAATGTCGATTGTAGGTCCACGCCCTCACATGGTGAAGCAAACCGAGGACTACAGCGCACTCATCGACAAATACATGCTGCGCCACATCATCAAGCCCGGTATCACCGGGTGGGCCCAGGTTAACGGCTTCCGCGGCGAAACAAAGGAACTCTGGCAGATGCAGAAACGTGTTGAACACGATGTATGGTATGCCGAAAATTGGAACTTCATGCTCGACATCAAGATTATCATCAAGACCATCATCAACGCCATCCGTGGCGACAAGAATGCCTTCTGAACAAGTTATACAACGTATAAACCAAGGGAGCCTCAATTTGATTTGGGGCTCCCTTTTTGGTGTTACCGGTTGTTGTACCTTATTTATCTGATTTCTTGGCAGCTGGCTTTTTCTTAGCCGGAGCCTTAGGCTTGGCGGCTTCTTTTTCTTCCTTGTCCTCGTGGATAAGGTTGTTTCGGAGCATGTCAACTTCCTTGTTGAGCTCAGATATTTCCTGCGACTGATTG
>JBJEKE010000279.1:0-2341 GCA_051878475.1 Muribaculaceae bacterium
AATATTCATTGTAATGGCTGCATTTATTCCTGCTATGGGTCAGGTGCAGCGAGCCTCGATATCGCATCATGCCCACTTTTCACAAAATGAGTTGACGCCTATCTACGAGGCCGATGCTGTCGATGTGCAGCCCGATTTTCCGGGAGGCCAGCGTGCTCTCATTAATTTCATCAATAAGGTAAAGGAATATCCACAACAGGCCTATGTCAACAATGTTGAGGGCCGGGTGGTGTGCAGCGTAGTAATCAACGCCGATGGTTCGGTGGGTGATATCTTTGTGGTACGCGGAGTGGAGGTGTCGCTCGACCGCGAAGCGGTGCGCATATTGCGCTCAATGCCAAACTGGCACGCAGGGATGCTTGGCGGCGACAAGGTGAGTGTGCGCTGCTTTATCCCTGTAGTGTTCCGTCTGTAATCTTTCTCTTTGGTTTTATATGTCGCCCATAACGTACACCTGTTGGCGTGCGCGGGTTACCGCTGTGTAAAGCCAGCGGTAGAAGTCGTGCGAGGTGTAGGCATCTTCGGGGATGAATCCCATGTCGATAAATACATTCTTCCACTGTCCGCCCTGAGCCTTGTGGCAGGTAACTGCATAGGCATATTTCACTTGCAGTGCGTTGAAGTAGGGGTGGCGTTTGAGCGCGCGGTAACGTTCGCGTTGGTTGCCGGCAAGTTCTGCCCATACACTTTCGAAAAGGGCTTGTTGCTGTTGGCGTGTGAGAGTAGGAGCTTCGGAGAATAGGGCATCGATATTGATTTTGGCGTCGATTTCCACATTGCGGTCGGGGAACAGCATCGACACGTTGGCAAACCGGAATCCGTATCGACTCTCGGTTGATGCCACACGCACCACTGTGGCCATATCGCCGTTGGCAATAAAGTCGACCTCCTCGTAAGGCTCGCTCCACAGATAGTTGTTCTTGGCCACCAGCAGCCGGTCGCCGGGCACGAGTTCCTCCTCGCGATATAGGATGCGGTTGCGGATGCCCATATTGAACATTGCGGCGCGCTTGTTTGAGCGTGTAACGATGATTGTGTCCTCCATGCCATCGTGATCGTAGCAGTCGGAGATGGTTTCAACGGCATATTCGCCCGAGAGCGAACGGAAATCGTCGAATTTGTCGAGCACCAGATGCGGACGCTCCAGCACCGGCTCGGCAAGTTCTCTGCGCAGCTCGGTGGCATTGAACAGTATGCCCGAATCCTCGGCTTGGCGAGCAATGGCGGTGAGGTTGAAGGTGTACACCTCCAAGCCATAGCCCTTGAGCTGTTCGATGCTCAGTGCAGGGCTTTCGTCGAATCCCACCGGAGGCAACTGGGCGTTGTCGCCCAGAAGAATAAGCTTGCATCCTTGGCCGGAATATACATATTCAATGAGGTCGTCGAGCAGGTGTCCGGTGCCAAACACAGCGCCCTCGCTGCTGTGGTTGGGCATCATCGAAGCCTCGTCGACAATGAATATTGTGTCGGTGTGCTTGTTGTCGGCAAGCTGGAATCCACCACCGTCGGGCGAATAGCTCCGTTGACGATAGATTTTCCGGTGAACGGTAAACGCCGAATGTCCGGAGTAGCCGCTGAACACCTTTGCAGCACGGCCGGTTGGTGCCAGTAGAATGGTTTTCATCTGCATTGATGTGAGCGCTTTCACCAGTGCGCCCGTGAGCGACGTCTTTCCGGTTCCGGCATAGCCGTTGAGCAGAAACAGCCGGTTCTCTCCCCCCGGAGCACAAAACATCGACAGTGCCGCAATCAGGTCGGTTTGCTGCTCGTTTGGTTCGTATTCCAGATTCTCAAGAATCCTTACCGCAAGTTCTTTAGTGGTGTATAATGCCATAGCCGATAATATATCTTCCACAAATTTAGATATAAATCCCGATTTATTCCTAAATTTGTATTGCCAACCAAGAAAGCAATAACTAAATGGAGCAAGAACTTATCGACGCAATATCGAAATATCCTGACCTCTGGAACTTGTGTCTGCGCATCGACCACACTTCGGTGGCATATACGCTGTATGCCCCAAAAGAAGAACGGTCGTTCTGCTGTGGCACCATCTCGCTGCCCGCGGCCGCCGGTTCTGAACTAAAGAGCATAGAAAATGCCCTGTACGACTCCGGGTTTCTTGTGAACGATTTCAGGTCGGTATCGATTGTGGTCGACACCGAAAGCATGGCCGTGATGCCCGATGCCCTCACCGACGAGCAGCTGATGGCTGCGTTCGATGAGTCGTTTCCGTCGTTCGACGGCGATGTGGTGGTGTCGCGTAGGTGCAAGCCGGCTGGTGTGGCCGTGGTGTTCGGCATAGCCAAAGGTCTTGAGGCTTTCTTGATGCGAACATATT
>JBJEKE010000280.1:0-2327 GCA_051878475.1 Muribaculaceae bacterium
CACGCCACACATGCGATATCGGGTCCTCGATAAGCAATTCCCTACAGGCATATGTAACTATAGCCCATTCAGCATCGCTCCAGTCGTCACCCATCATTTCGCTCAAGTCGTCGGTTGTCAGGCCATAAGGCGATGCGGCGAGCAATGACAGCGCACCACGCCACCATTCATAGTCCAAGCCATACATCTTTATCATTATACATGACTGCACGGCAGCCAGTTCCACAATCGACGATGATTTTCCGATATCGCGGTAGGCATCGTTGTAGAACGAAGTGATATAATCATTGATAGCATCAATCTGCGAGCCTTTTGCACTCCTGATATCGGCTATCGACACCGAATTCATACCGTCGACAAGCACCTGGAAAAACATTCTGATGAAAAGCGGTCCACGACATTTAGCCACAAGACTATCAGTCACCCTCTTAGGCAATTCAAAATGATATTTTTGTTCAAAGAAACGCACAAGCCCAAGCGACTCATCTTTGTCAACATCATTAAGCAACTCTACATCCAATTGTTCGGAAAAGTCAGGCATATGGTCCGACACCTCGCATGTTCCAACAAAATTTATGCGATTGTCAACCCACGACAATTGCAAATCGTCGATTGAGAAGGTACGAAACACGTCGATATCATCAACAAACACACTCACCGATTTACCCGTTCTCTCATAAATGATATCGGCATCATAATAGAATTGGTCGCACAACTGAGCCATACTCTTTTGCGACGGGTCGAGAAACTGCCCTGCATCCAGCTGCTTCTCGCCAAGGTAGTTTTCCATCTCCAGACACCAGCGTACCATAATATGGCGCATGGTGCGACTCCGCTCAGTAAGCCCAACCACGGCCGTAAGGCAATAATCACCATTTTCGGCCATACGCCGCTTCCACAGATGTGACAGAAGAGTGGTCATACCCTGTGTCTTATTGCCGGCAAGAATCACATTCTCGGGAATGATGTCGAACCGGCTCATTTCGGTGAAAGTATCGCCAATATACTTCGACAGATACGCCTCGGCAACTTCCTTTTCCCGCACCCACCATTCTGCGCTATTACGCTCTTCATTCTCTATTTCAGCCTCTATCAGCGCTGTTATATGCTTGGATACAAGCCGTTCAAACTCATTGTCAGTGGCTTCGAAATCATCAATATCGGCATTCCAGTTGAGGTGGTATGTCGACACGCGGACGTCATCGCCGCCTGTTTTTGAAATGGCATCAACCACTCTTTGCTTCAAATCGCGAATCTTTGCCACCTGTTCAGTTTCGGAATCGCAATACGATGCGAGTCTGTCGTCGGGGATTCCGGCATACGAGGCATCGTCGCGGAAATAGAATAATGTGTGCGATTGGTCGAGGCTTCGCTTTGTCAGAGCGCCATACACCATCTCAAGTTCGGTTACACTGCTGCCATAGGTTTCCCGCATCAGTTTCTGGTCATCGGCAGGAAGACGGTCGATAAACTCTTGCCAACGCTCAATCGGCGGCACCCACCCATAACGGGCACCTATGAGCCCGATGAAAAACGGGCGAGCGTTGTCGATATTGTCGGCACAAACTGTGAGCACCTTACGCGCCGACTCTTCCTCGCTCATCTTTGCCGTGTTTACGCCAAGACGCAAATCGATTGCCTGCAGCGCCACGTGCCAAGGCCGGTATTTTATATTAAGTGCCGGGATTACCCTGAACTTGATGATGTCGCGCTCAAAATCCATATCCTTGAATGTTGAGGATATGAAAATGTTGAATCGTTTCCAGGTTGTATTCATGACACTGATGAGTTTGGTTATACGTTAATGGAATTAAGACATGCCGGCAGCGCGCCCCACGGCTTATTATTCCTTATGGTCGGATTCGCCAAAGTGAAGTTTTATGAGGCCGAATATCGAATAGTTTATCATATCCATGTAATTGGCATCGATACCTTCCGACACAAGGGTCTTGCCCTTATTGTCCTCAATCTGTTTGGTGCGGAAGAGCTTCATCAATATCAAGTCGGTGTATGAGTTAACCCGCATCAGGCGCCAAGCTTCACCGTAGTCGTGATTCTTGGCATACATAAGTTCCTTGGTCTTGGTGATATACTTGTCGTAGAGAGTAATGGCAGTGTTGTTATCGATATCCTCAGTGATAGTGTTGCCAAGTTCGAGCTGAATAAGGCCGATGACACCATAGTTTACTATCCCTACAAACTCCGGGAATATACCCTCATCCACTTGCGCATTGCCCACTGTTTCGAGAGTACGAATGCGGCGCGCCTTGATGAAAATCTGGTCGGTTATCGACTCGGGGCGCATTATTCGCCACGATGGTCCATAA
>JBJEKE010000281.1:0-2326 GCA_051878475.1 Muribaculaceae bacterium
TGACATATAATTTCCGTTAATTATTCATGTTTAGCGGAGGTCATTGAGGAAGGCGGGAGGCCCGCGCCAAGATGCAGGGCGTGGAGTTCGGAACTGATACAATAACCTTCGAGGTGGCTCCGGTGGGCAAGATGCAGATTAAGCTTACCGAAGCAATAGCACCAGAGAAGATTGTGTACTCGGCTGTGCTATCGCCAGTGCCATTCAGTTTTGAAATACTGTTGTCCGACGGTGGCAACGGCACCACCCAGGCCGTGGCAGCCTTGGATATCGATATCCCGATGTTCCTGCGCCCGATGGTGGAGGGCAAGCTCAAGGAGGCTTGTGCACAGTTTGCTAAACTCTTCACTGTGCTTCCGTTTGAAAGTCTGTGATTGTCAGAGCCTGAGCCATGACTACCATAGGCATTCTTTCCGATACCCATGCGTGGTGGGATGAGCGATATGCCAAGTATCTGGGCAGCTGCGACGAGATTTGGCATGCCGGCGACATCGGCAGCGACGAAGTGGCCGACAAGCTTGAATCGCTTACACGGCTTCGCGCCGTGTATGGCAACATCGACGGACGGTCGTTGCGTTGCCGCTTCAAACAGCACGAAGTGTTTGCCGTTGAGGACTTGAAAGTGCTGATGACCCATATCGGGGGTTATCCCGGAAAATATGCGCCCGGCATACGGGCTATGATAATGCGTGAGCGCCCCGACATCTTCGTTTCGGGGCATTCCCATATATTGAAGATTATGAACGACCCCACACTTCACTGCCTGCACATCAATCCCGGTGCAGCAGGACGCTACGGAATACAGACAGTGAGCACTCTTGTGCTGCTGAAGCTCGATTCGGGCAGGCCTGTGGGATGTAATGTAATTGAATTGGCAAGATAAAATATTTAAACGTATTGATTATGAGGAATATACTGGTTATGGCAGCATTGGCGGCGCTGATGTCGATGGCAATGGTGTCGTGCAAGACGAACGAGAAGAATTATCGGGCAGCTTATGAAGTGGCAAAGGCGGCAAAGGATGTGGCTGTTGACGAAGCAACCGAGCAACGCATAGAAGCCGAGAAGCATGGCCAGAACACAGCGGTGAACGGCGATTCGGTGAAGATAATGAATGAGCATGTGGCGCTGGTGGATGCCGATTCGCTGGTGAGCCAGATGCCGCCTGTGGGAGTGTCCGTAGGTTCGTTCAAGCAGGTGTTCAATGCCCGCATGTTCAAGAAACGTCTTGTTGCAAAGGACTATAAGGCATATCTTCTCGAAAACAAGGAAAAGCAGTATTTCGTGATGATTCAAGGCTTTGCCACAGTGGCCGAGGCTGCAGAATTCATAGCCAACAAAGATAAAAACATCCCGTTTGCCATTCCGCTCGAGCCATTTATAATAGTTGCAATAAAGTGAGCCGATGGCAGTATTGTGACATAGCTATAATCATTGAATAATTAATGAAAAATAAAGCCTGAAAGTTTGCTAATCAAAAAATGCATACTAAATTTGAGGCTGATAGAATTTTTTTCATAATATCAATAGATTGTAGATTAAGAAATGGGGCCGTTGTTGTGAAACATCGGCCTTCGTTTCATTTCACCTTATCGGGATTCTTTGCTATGAACTCTTTCCACGAACGGCATCCCTTTTCGGATTGTGGTTTCGACGACTCGTAGTAGTGGCACACTGCCACTGCCAATGCGTCGGTGGCATCGAGAAAGTGAGGCATTTTGTCCTTTGGTACTCCAAACATGCGTCGCAGCATCTCAGCCACTTGCTCCTTCGATGCACCTCCGTTACCGGTAATGGATTGCTTTACTTTCAGCGGTGCATATTCTGCTATTGGGATATCATGTGCCAGTGCTGCAGCCATTGCAGCTCCCTGAGCGCGTCCGAGTTTTAGCATCGATTGCACATTCTTGCCGTAGAACGGAGCCTCGATAGCAAATTCGTCGGGCAGATACTGGTTCACAAGCCCTGTTATGCGCTCGTGGATGCGCTTAAGCCGCAGATAATGGCTTTCGAATTTGTTGAGCTGAATGGCGCCCATGGCAATTATTGACATCTCCTTGCCATTGATGCCGATTATGCCGTAGCCCATTACCGTGGTGCCAGGGTCGATGCCTATAATAATCCGGTTAAAGTCCATCTGCTATATTTCAATGTCGCTCATCAGTGTAGAGAATCCCATCACGCTGGTGTTGAAGCGGCGGGTGATTTCGTTGAGCAATTCGGTGCCTGTGGTGTGGTACCACTTCTGCAGCTCATCGAGTGTGGCTGCGTTGAACTGCAGCGAATAGCTTAGCCCCTCGTCGTCCTCTTGCTGTGCCATTATCAG
>JBJEKE010000282.1:0-9535 GCA_051878475.1 Muribaculaceae bacterium
GGTTGATGCCTCTGCAAGTTAAGCCATGCTCAATAATTATTTAGGACAATATTGGTTTATTTACTCAATAATGCCAAAAAATTCGGCAAATATTCAATACCGAATTGTTTTTCTCCGCTTTTTACACTATCTTTACCACGTGATTTACTTATTTAATTAACCTTACCAATTAATTTTATTCATATGAAACATTTTCTACTTCTTGTGCTGGCTGCCATCATTGGATTCTCTGCCAATGCCGACAGCTATAAGCTCGTTACAAGTGCCGACGACTTGACAATCGGCTCTCGTTATCTCGTTGTGGGCTACAAGTCAGATGTTGCCTACGCTCTTGGTGCCCAGAACCCTAACAATCGCGCTGCTGTCGAGGTTGCCGTTGCCGATGGCGTTGTGGCCATCGCTGAAGAGGCTGTTTCGCCTCTCACTCTCGTGGCTTCAGGCGATGAGTCGTTCCCTTATGCTTTCCAGGATGGCGAACAGTATCTCCATGCTGCCTCTACTTCAAGCAATTATCTTAAGTTGACCGACGACTTGACCACCGATGCTGCTCACGCTACCATCGAAATCGCTGCCGACGGTGTGGCTACTATCAAGTTTAACCAAACATCCAAAAACTGGCTCCGCAAGAATTCCACCAACGACCTCTTCTCATGCTACGGCTCGGGCCAGAACGATGTGTATCTCTACAAGGAAGAATCGGCCGCACCTCAAATCCCGGCCGTTTACTGGAATAACGCCTACTCAAACTGGGATGCCGTGTATGCTTATGCTTGGAACGATGAAGGCAACAATGCCGATTGGCCCGGCGTTCAGATTTCCGACCCCGATGCCGATGGTATCTTTGAATATCAGACCGAAGGCGCTTGGAATTTCATCATCTTCAACAACAATAACGGCACTCAGACCGGCAACCTCGCTTACGAAGTGGGAAAAGTCTACGACTCACGCGAGCCACTTCCCGAACAGGTCTATATGATGGGACACATCGAGGGCGCTGCTCAGTGGGATCCTGCTGTTGGTCATCTGATGACAAGTATCGGCAACGGTGTTTACGAAATCGACGACGTGGTTATTGCAAACGCCGACAACGGTTACGGATATATATGCGTAACTACTGCTCTCGGCGATTGGAACACTGTCAACTCTAACCGATATGGCCCGGAAAACAACAATGAACTGCTGGCTCTCGGCGATGTGGCTTCTGCCGTTAAGGCGAGCAACTCTTGGAAAATCGCTGTCGGCGCTTACAAGTTTACTTACGACTTCTACAACGCAACTATCACCGTTTCGGCCCCTACTACCAAATTCCTGAACAACCTCGGCGAAGCTGCCGACCTCGTTGATGGCGACAAGGTTGCGCTCAAATCGCCTGTTGTGGCTGTTGCTCAGCTGGGCAAGAACCTCTGGGTTCAGGACGATTACAACTTTATGCTTGTTTATGGCGAAACAGGCCAGACTTACTCTAACGGCGACGTTATCCCGGCCGGTTTCTCTGGCACTTACACCATTTACAACGGCCTTCCCGAATTCGGAACACCCGCCGGTTTCCAGGCTTCTGAATCGAACAGCGGTGCTATCGCTCCTAACGAGATAGCTACTACCGACCTCGCCGAAATGCCGCTTAACTGCTACGTTGAACTCACCGGTACTGTTGAAGGCTCGGGTCGTAGCTACACCATCACCGACGCTAAAGGCTCGGCTGCTATATACACCTCGTCTTCCAGCTTCGCTGTTGAAACCGGCGAAAACGTAACTGTGCGCGGTTTCACTTCTATTTTCGTCAAGAACGGTGAAACTACCTATCAAATCACCCCTGTTGAGTCGTTCTCTTCAACTCTGCCGGTGGCTGAGACTCCAGTAATGTCGCTTGGTAGCCAATGTCGTGTTCTCAAAGGCACTAAGCTCGTAATCACAACTGCTACCGAAGGTGCCACTATCCACTACACCATCGACGGCTCAGAACCAACAAACGTTTCTACCGTTTACAGCGAGCCTATAATTCTCCTTCATAACTGCGTCGTTAAGGCTATTGCAGTGCTCGATGGTTATCGCGACAGCGAAGTGGCTGTTTGCAATGTAACCATTGCTGAAGTACCTGACAACCTTTATCTTATCGGCGACATTAAGGACCATGTATGGAACCCTGCCGACCCTGTCGGTCAAATGACTCTCATTTCCGATGCTGTGTTCGAAATCAGCAATGTTGAAATAATTGACAGCAACAACGGATACGGATACTTCGCATTCACATCAGCCCTCGGCGATTGGGACACTGTCAATGCCAACCGTTTCGGACCTGATGCAAGCGACGAACCTGTGGCTGCAGGCGATACCTTTGCTTATGTAAGCTCCGGATATTCGTGGATGATTCTTGCCGGCGTTTATAACTTCCAGGTCGACATCCTCAACCAGACTGTTACCGTTACCGAAGGCCAAACCTCCGGTGTCGATGTAATCGAAGCAAATGACAACGCTCCTGCCGAATACTACACCATCGGCGGCGTTAAGGTGGCTAACCCGGATAAGGGAATCTACATCGTTCGCCGTAACGGCAAATACTCAAAGGAAATTATCCGTTAATACTTACCTAAGGTAATATTCATCAAGCCGCGGCCCACCAGCCGCGGCTTTTTTGCTCCCCGACCTTGCCCTCAGCGCGAATCATAAGGCGCAGCCAGCCCTCACGGCTATTTGCCTCAAAGAGGCAATATTGCCATGCGGCATTTCATCCCACAGCGCCCTGAAAGGGCAAGGCCCATTTAGCCCAGGGCAACGCCTTAGGTAACTGGCCAACCATCCCCTCTCTTTTCCCAACGAATGGCGATGACCTCGACGGGCATTGCCATTCGCCGATACCACCATCGTGCGCAGCCGCCACTCATGGCGCAGCCAGCCCGTGGGGGATGTTTGCCTCGAATAGGCAATGTTGCCAACGGGCGAAGCCCTTGCCAAAGGCATCTGAAGGATGCGAAACAACACGCTGAGAGCATGTTGTAGATAGCCGTGGGTGAGATGGATAAAAGCCATCTCACCCACGGTAAACGCGTCGGGCCGAATGGCCCTTCCGCTCTCCCCGAAGGGGACTCCACGCCACCCGCGAGGGTGGCGGTGCCGCGCAAGTCGGCATCGCTCCAGAGGAGCGACCCCTCCCATTCTATGTGCCCCAAAAGGGCGCAGCCAGCCCTCACGGCTATTTGCCTCGAAGAGGCAACCCCTTAACTGACCCCACACTATCGTCAGTCTGTGTGGGGAAAAGCGGTGCGCAGCGCGCGTGCAGCCCGACAGGCTGCCCGAATCGCCCACGACACCGGAAAAATACCACTAAACCCATCTGCCGAATGGCGAAACCGCCTATATCGGGAAAAAGGGCGATTTTTGCAAAAATCACCACTCCCCGCACCTTACTTTGCATAAACCGCGCCAGCCTGGCATCAATTTTTGGTGAAGGGCTTAAAGCCTCCTTTTTATCGACGTCTCCATATTTTTAATATTCATACATATAAATTTAGTATATTTAATCATTGTTTTGGCTTTTCTTTATTTTAATCAAGATAAATTACTAAATATTCTATTTATATTTGTAAAAAGTAACATTTTGATATTCAAAAGAAGCTAATATCCAAGAGAAACATATCTTGGCTAATTCGAATCTAAACCATAATTGCAAGAGGTAATGTTACAAGAGCGTAATATTCATGCCCTCCGCCATTTGTTACTTTGCTGTCGATTTGCTGCGGATTCTGCACAAGCGTACATATATGTTGTGACCAAAAACCAACAATAATATATATGAAAAGAATTATATCTACTATGACGCTCGTTGCGGCTTTAGTGTTTGCAACGGCTTCTAACGCTCAGATTCGTCGGCAAATTCATGTCCCCGACATTGCCGGCTTCACCACCCTGAAATGCGATTTCCACCTTCACACCTGTTTCTCCGATGCTGCCGTTTGGCCCGATTTGCGTGTCGAGGAGGCGCTGCGCGAGGGGCTCGATGTAATCACCATCGCCGACCATTTCGAGTATCGCCACGAGGAAATCAATGCCGACTACAACCGTGGCTACGATATTGCCAAGGCTGCCGGCGATGCCAACGGCATCCTGGTGATTCGAGGCGGCGAAATCACCCGCGACATGCCTCCAGGACACAACAATGCTATTTTCCTATCCGACTGCAACCCGTGCGTGCAGAAGGAGTGGCGCGACGCTTTCCGTCAGGCTAAGAAGCAGAACGCTTTCATGTTCTGGAACCATCCGGGGTGGGCGCGTCAGCAACCCGACACTACCCTCTGGTGGCCCGAGCACACCGAAATTCTCAACAACGGATGGATGCAGGGCATCGAGGTGGCAAACGCTTCGACATATTTCCCTGAAGCCCATGCTTGGTGTCTTGAAAAAGGCCTTACAATGCTCGGAAACAGCGATTCGCACAACCCAATATGTATGGAAAAGGACTTCACCAAGGGCGAGCACCGTGTGATGACTTTCGTCCTCGCCCGCGAGCGATCTATCGACGCGGTCCGCGAAGCTCTCGATATGAAGCGTACCATGGTGTGGGTGGGCGATTTGCTGGTGAGCTATGAGCCTTATCTGCGCGAATTCTTCGAAAAATCAATCGAGATAGTCAAAATCACCCGTTCCCCAAAAAAGTGCGTAATCGTGGTGAAGAACAATTCCGACATCCCGTTCTATCTCAAGAAAACGGACCACGACAAGCGAATTGAATACTTCCGCACCCTCACAATCAAGCCACAAAGCCAACAGACCATAGCCATTTCTCATCCCGAGGACATCTCCGACCGGGTGATTAATTTCCAGGTGACCAATCTGCTCGCCGCTCCTAACCGTGGCATCGACTACAGCTACCAATTCTGAGACTTGCAACCAAATTATAAATAACAAATCAACAATCAACAATGAAACAGCAATTATCCAATGGCTTCAAACGGATTCTATCCGCTTTGATATGCCTGTTTGTTGTCACTGCAGCCTGGGCACAGCGTTCCACTGTTACTGGTACGGTGACCGATGCTAACGGCGACCCAATTATCGGCGCTACCGTTAAAGTTGCAAACAATCCTTCGGTAGGTACCGCTACCGACTTCAACGGTAACTTCACCTTCACCATCGATGGCGAACAGATGCTCGAAGTGTCGTATATCGGGTTTAATCCCCAGAAGGTGAAATCGCAGAAAACCCCAATGAAAATTGTCCTCCAAGAGTCGGCGCAAGTACTCAACGAAGTGGTTGTGGTGGGCTACGGTACACAGAAGAAGGTTAACCTAACCGGTGCCGTGCAGAGCGTCGGCGAGGAGGCTTTCGAAAACCGATCGCTGGCCAATGTATCGCAGGCTCTCCAAGGAGCAATACCTAACCTCAACCTCGATCTCGAGGACGGTAAGCCCACTCGCTCAGCCACTTTCAACGTGCGTGGTACCGGCTCTATCGGTCAGGGTGGCGATGCACTCGTGCTCATCGACGGTGTGGAAAGCGATATCTCGATGCTCAACCCTAACGACATCGAAAGCGTCAGCGTCCTAAAGGATGCTTCTTCAAGCGCTATCTACGGTGCGCGCGGTACTTTCGGCGTTGTCCTCATCACAACTAAGAACGCCAAGAAAGAGCGCACCTCGGTTAACTACACCGGCAACTTCAGTTTCCAGAGCCCTACTAAGACTCCCGACTATGTGACCGACGGTATCGAGTTTGCCGAACACTTCCGCAGCGCATGGTATAACTACTACGGCACTGTCCCTACTGCCCTCAATGGCTTCCAAAGCTACTCCGACGCTTGGCTCGAGGAATTCAAGGCTCGACGAGCTGCCGGAAACAACAACCCCGTGGAAATCAACGAACAAGGCAAGTACATCTACTACGGTAACACCGACTGGTACGATGAACTTTACAAGGACAGCACTTTCGCTCAGGACCACAACGTTACTATCTCGGGCGGAAACGATAAAGCCGACTTCTACATCTCAGGCCGTTACTACAAATATGACGGTCTATACAATTTCAATCCCGATACTTATCGCTCGACTAACCTCCGAGCCAAGGGCTCGCTCAAACTCACTAACTGGTTGAAGGTGAGCAACAATATGGAATACTCTTCTAACAAGAGCCACATGCCTACGGTTGTCAGCAGCGCTTGGACCGTTAACCGTTTCATCGAGCTTACAGCTTTCCCGACTATGCCGCTCTTCAACCCCGACGGTACTTACACCAAGTCGATGGCTGCTACTATGGGTGCTTTTGCCGACGGTACTAACTACAAGGACAGCCAGACAAGCCTCTTCCGAAACACTGTAAGTTTCTCAGCATCATTCCTCAACGACCAGATTCATGTTAACGGCGACTACACCTATCGCCAGTCGAATACCGACAGCCTCTCCAAGAACTACGACGTTTACTTCAGCGAAAGCGAAGGCTCAAGCAGCAAACGTGCCGGTACTAACTCGGTCCAGAAGGGTGGAATAGTGCAAAAGTATAACGCTGTTAACATTTATGCCGACTACGAGAACACCTTCAACGATGTTCACTACTTCAAAGGAATGATTGGCTACAACTACGAGAACAGCAACTACGATTCAAGCTCCATGAGTCGTAACGGTCTGCTTATGGCCGAGGCCGGTTCTATCGCTCTCGCTATCGGCGACAACATCGCTGTGGGTGAGTCATACTGGAAATGGGAAACGGCCGGCATGTTCTTCCGTATGAACTATGCCTACGACAACCGTTACCTCCTCGAGGTCAACGGACGATACGACGGTTCGTCGAAATTCCCTAAAAACGATAAATGGGCTTTCTTCCCCTCGGTTTCTGCCGGTTGGCGTATCTCTGAAGAACCTTTCTTCAAAAACAACGTCAGCACCAACGCCGTAAGCAACCTTAAGCTGCGCGGCTCCTATGGTTCACTCGGTAATGGTAATGTTAGCCCTTACAGCTACCTCGAACTGCTCACTTTCTCAAAGCAAAGCCGCATTATCGGTGGCCAGCAGAACTATATCACCAGCGTTCCCTCGGTGAAGCCTGAAAGCCTTACCTGGGAAACAGCTACCAACTGGAACATCGGTTTCGATGCTGCATTCCTCCCAAAGGGCGCCCTCACAATCAGCGCCGACTACTATGTGCGCAAAACAAAGGACATGTACACCGTGGGTATGACTCTCCCCGATGTGTTCGGTGCAAGCTCGCCTAAGGGCAACTATGCCGATATGACCACTCGCGGTTGGGAAATCTCAGTGGCTTATCGAAACAGTTTCAACCTGGCTGACAGCCCATTCCGCTACAGCGTCCGTGCTTCGGTTTACGACAACTACAGCAAGATCGACAAGTACAACAACCCCAACAAGAACCTCAGCGACTACTACGAGGGCATGACTCTCGGCGAAATGTGGGGTTACACAACCGACGGCCTATTCCAGAGCGAAGAAGAAACTCAAGGATATGTCAACACTATCATGAGCTCCTCGGCCAACAAGACTTGGCATGCCGGCGACGTGAAGTTCGTTGACTCTAACGGCAACGGTCGTATCGACTACGGCGACAACACTGTCGACAACCCGGGCGACCGCAAAATCATCGGTAACAGCCTCCCGCGCTACCAGTTCTCGTTCGGTTTCGACATCGACTGGAAAAACTTCTTCCTCGGTGCAACTTTCACCGGCGTCGGAAAACAAAACTGGTATCCTACAATGGAATCGTCGGCTTTCTGGGGACAGTATAACCGACCATACAACAACATCCCATCGTGGCACATCGGAAACTACTGGACCGAGGACAACCGCGACGCTTATCTGCCGCGCTACAGCACTTACAACATGGCTTGCGGTCGTGGAGGAACAAGCTACTACAACGACCGTTACCTCCAGAACGTGGCTTACATCCGCCTCAAGAACCTCCAGTTCGGTTACAATCTGCCGAAGTCGATCCTGCGCCATATCTTCGTTCAGGACGCTAAGATTTACCTCACCGGCGAAAATCTCTGGAGTTGGTCACCGCTGTATAAGCGTGTGAAGGGCTTCGACGTGATGAGCATCACCGGCGATACCGATTCCGACCTGAGTTCTAACTCGCAAGGCTCGGGTAACAGCTATCCTCTGCTCAAATCTCTCACACTCGGACTTTCTGTAACTTTCTAATTTCGCTTCAATCATGAAAAAATTATCATATTTATTCCTTACCGCTCTCATTGCCTTGTGCTCTTGCGATTTGGAAGAGTCTCCTATTACCGAGACCGATAAAGACGCCGTTTTCGGCTCTGCCGACGGCTTGAAAGCCTACTCGCTTTCGCTATACGACAACCTCCCTACGGCCGACGGCGTGCAGCAGTCCGACGTCTCGCTTACCGACTTCTTCTCTCGCACATCTATCGATGTATTCATCATGAAGGGGGCATACAACGAATCGAACCAGACTTCTTGGAGTTGGACCGCTCTGCGTAACATCAACTACTTCATCGTTAACTGCGAGAATTCGCCTCTCGATAAAAGCGTTACTGAAAATTATATTGGTATCGGTCGTTTCTTCCGTGCTTATTTCTACTTCGACAAGGTGAAAACATATGGCGATGTGCCCTGGATCGACCGCCCTCTCGAGCCCGACGACGAAGAACTCTATGCTCCTCGCGATTCTCGCGAACTCGTGATGGAAAATGTGTGGAACGACCTTAAATATGCTCAGGAGCACATCTCTCAAGCCAAGGAGAACACTTGCACTTACGTTACTAAGTGGGCGGCTTACGCTCTCGCTTCGCGTATCGCTCTCTTTGAAGGCACTTTCCGAAAATATCACAACCTTAACCTTGCAACCTCGGCTGATACTTGGTTGCAACGCGCTGCCGAATCGGCTAAGTATCTCATCGACAACGGCGGTTATTCGCTTTATACTGCCGACGGCGATAAGAGCTACCGTAACCTATTCACATCCGACGACCCGAAAGCTGCCGAAATTATCATGTGCGTGGCTTCGTCGGCTGCACTCAGTGTTTACCACCAGGCTAACTGGCAGTGGAACGTGGCTTCTTACGGCGTTTGTCCTAACTTCGTCCGCTCTTTCGTCAACACTTACCTCATGAAGGACGGCACTCCTTACACCGACAAGGCCGGTTACGAAAACGATGACTTCTACACCGAATTCCAAGACCGCGATGCACGTATGAGCGCTTCCATGCGCTATCCGGGATATATTCGCGAAGGCTCAGTGGCTCTGCCTGACTTCCAGAGTTATGCCCGAATCGGTTATCACCCAATGAAGTTCAGCGTCGACTCTAAGGCCGGCGACCTTACCAAGCTCAACACCAACTCTATGCCGCTCTTCCGTTATGCCGAAGTGCTCCTCAACTATGCCGAGGCTAAGGCCGAACTCGGTCAACTCTCCGACGACGACTGGAACAGGACAATCGGTGCACTGCGCGAACGTGCCGGTGTTGTCGGTTCTAAGCCTTCTAAGGTCGACACCTACTTCCAGCAGAACTACTTCCCTTCTATTTCCGACATCAACATCCTCGAAGTTCGCCGCGAACGTGGCATAGAAC
>JBJEKE010000283.1:0-9524 GCA_051878475.1 Muribaculaceae bacterium
GAACTCGTAAGGCATTCCTACGATCTGGTAAGGGCAAAACTGCCGAAACGGATGCGTTAGTCGCGACGGAAAATGTCGCGGGTGTACACCTTCTGCTGCACATCGTCGAGGCACGAATCGTAGCGGTTGGCAATAATCACTTGGCTCTGCTCTTTGAATTTGGCGATGTTGTTAATCACTTTGCTGCCGAAGAAAGTGGAGCCGTCTTCGAGTGTTGGCTCGTAGATAATCACCTCGGCCCCTTTTGCCTTTATGCGTTTCATTATACCCTGGATTGCCGACTGGCGGAAGTTGTCGCTGTTGCTCTTCATCGTCAGACGGTAAACTCCAATAACGCAGTTGCGCTCCTTTGACACGTCGAATCCAATGTCGGAACGGTAGTTGTAGTATCCGGCCATGCTCAGTATGGCATCGGCGATATAGTCCTTTCGGGTGCGGTTGCTTTCCACGATGGCCTCGATGAGGTTTTCGGGTATATCCTTGTAGTTGGCGAGCAGCTGCTTGGTGTCCTTTGGTAGACAATAGCCTCCGTAGCCGAACGAGGGGTTGTTGTAATGAGTGCCGATGCGCGGGTCGAGGCCTACGCCATCGATAATCGACCGGGAATCGAGTCCTTTCATCTCGGCATACGTGTCGAGCTCGTTGAAGTAGCTCACTCGCAGAGCAAGATATGTGTTGGCAAACAGTTTCACCGCTTCAGCTTCCTTGCACCCCATGAACAGGGTGGGAATATCGGCCTTTTCGGCACCTTGCTGAAGCAGCCTGGCAAAGGTCCGGGCAGCGTGTTCAAGCACGTTTAGGTCGGTTAGCCTTGAGATGGCAGCGTTGTCGTCGGCCGACTCGGGATTATCGGAGAGCTTAGGGCAGCCGACAATAATGCGTGAGGGGTAGAGGTTGTCGTAAAGCGCTTTGCTTTCGCGCAGAAATTCGGGCGAGAAGAGCAGATTCAGTTTCGAAACACCTTTCAGGGCATATTTGCGGTAAAGGCTGTTGGTGTAGCCTACGGGGATGGTGCTTTTAATCACCATTACAGCATCGGGATTGACGTCAAGCACCAAGTCGATAACCTCCTCAACGTGCGAAGTGTCGAAATAGTTTTTCACCGGGTCGTAGTTTGTTGGTGCGGCAATAACCACAAAATCAGCGTCGGCATAGGCCAGCCGTCCGTCGAGAGTGGCGCTAAGGCTCAACGCCTTTTCTCGGAGATATCGCTCGATGTATTCGTCTTGTATTGGGGATATGTGGTTGTTGATTTTGTCGACTTTATCCTTGAGCACGTCCACTGCAGTAACTTTGTGGTGCTGGGCAAGGAGGGTTGCGATGCTGAGTCCTACATATCCGGTTCCGGCTATGGCTATATTAAGATTATCGAATTCTTTCATGTTTCGGATGCTTTGTAGTTAAAACGAATAACTCACAATAATGTTATAATTACCGGTGGTCAACGAATCTTATTGATAGCGTCGAGCATATTCTGCAATTGGTTACGCACCGATTTCAGACGGTTGATTACTTCGCTGCGTTGCGACACATTATGACGGTTGACCTTGATTTGCTGCTGAGCGGCATCGAGTTTCAATCCTTTTTCCTTCACCAGATAGTATACCATTTTTATGGTTTCCACATCTTCGGGGGTGTAGAAGCGGGTGTTCTTCGAGTTGCGCTTGGGCTTGATGATAGTGAATTCTTTTTCCCAAAAGCGCAGGGTGGAAGCCGGAATGCCGAGAATCTCGGCCACTTCGCCGATTTTGTAGTAGTTTTTCGTCAAATCTTCCATGATAATCAGTCCATTACGTGGCCAGCATTTTCGGCTTGTTGTATGAGCTTTATGTACTGGTCGGGAGTTATGTCGTAGAAATAATAGTTGATGGGGTTTTGCGGAACGTCTTTAAACCGAACCTCGTAGTGGAGGTGTGGTCCGGTGGATTTTCCGGTGTTGCCCACCTCGCCGATTTTGTCGCCACGCTTCACCATCTGCCCCGGCTTTACATTCATCTTGCTTAGATGGGCATATCGGCTCACGTAGTTGAATCCGTGTGAAATGTCGATGCAATTTCCATAACCGCTGTTCCATTTAGCCACGGTCACGGTTCCGTTTCCGGTGGCATACACCGGAGTGCCGGTGTTAGCGGCAAAGTCGAGTCCTTCATGGAATTTGCTGAGTCCGTAAACCGGGTCGCGTCGGTAGCCGTAACCTGAGGCCATCTGCTTCATGTCTTTTTGAGCAATTGGCTGGATGGCGGGAATGTGGTCGAGGCGGTCCTTTCGGCTTGAAGCCAGTCCGGTGAGTTCGTTGAACGATTTTATCTGGCTGTAAAGCATGCGTTCAATGCGGTCGATTTTCTTGGTTACTCCGATAATCAGGTCGGCATCCGACAGCTTACGCAGCTCGTTGTACCGGGCCTCGTTAGCCAGCCCGCTGTAACGCAGTGCCGAAGGCACTTTGTCGGTTTCCATCATCACGCGATAGAAATTGTCGTCGCGTTGCTGTATGTCGGAAAGGACCTCGAGCGAGCGGTTCATGCGCGATGATAGAATCTCATATTGAGTCCGCAGCTCATCGTTCTGCATTTTAAGCTGCTTCTCGCGAGGAAAATCGATAACGTAATATACCACAAGGAACAGCAGCACACCGATTAGGCAACCCACACCGAGCTGTCGGGCAAAGATGGCAATGCGCTGCTTAAGCGTGAGGTACACACGCTCGAAAATCTGGGTGGCTTCGTTGTAATGATAATATATTTTCTTGCTCACTGCCCTTGATATGGTATTTTTTTGCAAAAATAATATCTTTCAACTACTTTTGTAAATTGTTTTGTGTAAAGTTAAACTTTTAGTTTAAGAGTAGCAAATAATCAGAAAAATTTCCAAATAAGGCAATAATATGCTTACAGCAAAAGAAATCAGAGAATCTTACAAAGAGTTTTTTCGTAGTAAAGGCCATGTGATAGTGCCGTCGGCTCCCATGGTAATCAAAGATGACCCCACATTGATGTTCACCAATGCGGGCATGAACCAATTTAAGGATATAATATTGGGCAATGCTCCTCGCAAGCATAGCCGAGTGGCCGACTCGCAGAAGTGTCTGCGTGTGAGCGGCAAGCACAACGACCTGGAAGAGGTGGGCCTCGATACCTATCACCACACAATGTTCGAGATGCTCGGCAACTGGTCGTTCGGCGACTATTTCAAGAAGGAGGCAATCTCGTGGGCGTGGGAATATCTGGTGGATGTCCTGCATCTCGACCCTGAGCGCCTGTATGCCACTGTGTTTGAAGGTTATGCGCCTGAAGGGTTGGAACGCGACAACGAGGCAGCCGGATATTGGGAACAGTTCCTGCCAACGGACCATATCATCAATGGCAATCGTCATGACAATTTCTGGGAAATGGGCGATGTAGGTCCTTGTGGCCCTTGCTCTGAAATACATATCGACTTGAGAAGCGACGAAGAGCGCGCTAAGAAACCCGGCCGCGAACTCGTAAACGAAAGTCATCCTCAAGTGATTGAAATATGGAATCTTGTGTTCATGCAATATAACCGCAAGGCTGATGGCTCGCTGGAACCACTGCCTGCAAAGGTAATCGACACCGGTATGGGATTCGAACGCTTGTGCATGGCACTCCAGGGCAAGCAGTCGAACTACGACACCGACGTGTTCCAGCCGCTTATCGGAAAAATCGGAGAGCTCTCCGGCAAGAAGTATGGCGACGACAAGCAGGTTGACATTGCAATGCGTGTGATTGCCGACCATATACGCACCATAGCCTTCTCAATAGCCGACTCTCAGCTGCCGTCGAATGCCAAGGCCGGATATGTGATTCGCCGCATTTTACGTCGAGCTGTCCGCTATGCTTATACTTTCCTCGGCCAGAAGACCCCGTTCCTGTATCGCTTGCTCGATACACTCAACGAATCGATGGGCGAGGCTTATCCCGAGCTCATTGCTCAGAAAAACCTGATAGAGAAGGTAATCAAGGAAGAGGAAGAATCGTTCCTTCGTACACTTGAAACCGGCATGAAACTTATTGAGAAGGTAATTGCCGATGCCAAGGCCGCCGGCAAGAGCCGTATCAGTGGAAAAGATGCTTTCACCCTTTATGATACTTACGGCTTCCCGCTCGACCTTACCGAACTTATTCTCAAGGAGAACAATATGGATGCCGATATCGACGAGTTCAACGCCGAGATGGCCAAGCAAAAGGAGCGTGCTCGCAATGCCGCTGCTGTGGAAACCGGCGACTGGGTGACAGTGCGTGAGGGCGAGCCTGAATTTGTTGGCTACGATTTGTTTGACGTCGACACCGAAATTCTTCGCTATCGCAAGGTTAAGCAAAAAGACAAATCGTACTATCAGATAGTGCTGTCGCGCACTCCGTTCTATGCTGAGATGGGTGGTCAGGTTGGCGACAAGGGCGTGCTTAAGTCGGATGCCGAAACCATTGAGATTTACGATACCAAGCGCGAAAACAATCTGGCCGTGCATCTGAGTAAGAAACTTCCTGCTGATGTGACTGCCGAATTCCATGCCGCAATCGATGTTGAGGCTCGCAAGGCTATTGCTTGTAACCACTCAGCCACTCACTTGCTGCATGAAGCCCTTCGTGAGGTGCTTGGCACACACGTTGAGCAGAAAGGTTCGTATGTGTCGGCCGATGTGCTCCGTTTCGACTTCTCTCACTTCCAGAAGATGACACCCGAAGAAATCTCGAAGGCAGAGCATCTGGCCAACAAGAAGGTGCGCGAGGCTATTGCCCTCGACGAACGTCGCAATATGCCGATAGCCGAGGCAAAAGCCCTTGGCGCATTGGCGCTGTTCGGCGAGAAGTATGGCGATGAGGTGCGTGTAATCAAGTTTGGCGACTCAATAGAATTGTGTGGTGGTACGCATGTACCAAACACCGGAAATATTGGTATGATTCGTATCGTTTCCGAAAGTAGCATCGCTGCCGGTATCCGCCGTATCGAGGCCATTACCGGGGAACGTGTCGAGAAGGCAATCGATGAACTTCAGAACACATTGAAGCAGGTGAGCCAGATGCTTAACAATGCACCTAACGTTATCAGCGCTCTCCAGAAGTCGATACTTGAGAATGCCGACTTGCGCCGTCAGGCTGAGGAATTCCTCCAGGAACGTATAAAGACCGTAAAGAACTACGTTGCCGACCATAAGGAAACCATTAACGGAGTTGATGTAATATCTTGCCGAGGCATTATGCTTGCCGATGTGGTTAAGGGTGTGGCGTTTGCAGTAAAGGCAGATGCCAAGAACGATACCATCTTCCTGGCTGCCACACGTGAAGGCGACAAACCAATGCTTACAATCATGTTGAGCGAGAATTTGGTGAAGAGCGGACTCAACGCATCGGCTGTGGTTCGCGAGGCAGCCAAATGCATCAAGGGAGGCGGCGGTGGTCAAGCCCACTTTGCACAAGCCGGCGGCAAGGATGCCGAAGGCCTTGAGCAGGCTTATCTGAAGATGCGTGAACTTCTGAAACTGTAATGAAGAAATGAAATAATCGTAACCGATTATTGATTATGTGTGTTTTGCCGGAGGTGTGCCGTTAATTTGGCATGCCTCCTTTTTTGCGGATTCCCCGATTTTGATATCTTTGTGAATTGAAACCAGTGTAAATGTTTCCCATCCATGACAGATGAAGCTTACAATTCAGCCAAGGACTTTATTTATAAGATAGGCGGTCACGAGATGTCAACCGACAGTACGATTGTGGCCGATGTGTACTGTGCTATTCGCAGAATCATGGAAGAACCTGATTCGGAACTGAACGACTGGGTGTTTTTGCTCAATAACGCAGAAAGACAGCTGCGACACTATGCCAGCGAATGCGGCGTGGCAAACGACGATGCCGTGTTCGGCAAATTGACTGCAGGACTGACGAATATACGTGAACTGTACGCCGACCGCATAGCCGACGCTGCGGATGTGCACGAAATGCTTGAGGAATTGGCCGGGCACATCGCCGATTATTGCCGCTGGCTCGAGGAATCGCAACCACGGCCCAAACTCGTAATCGATTATATCCCTGCCTATGACCCCTGTGAACTTATGATTACGGCAGCCCACACTACACGCGACATGAGTGTGGGCGGGTACTACGAGAACAATCTTTTTGTGCCATATTCGCGGCTATACGAGCAGAAAGCCGTCGATGGCGCCGATGAGAGTTGCGGCAAGGTGAGGATAGTAAGTTGCTCTCCGCAACAGATTGTACTTTCCTGGGCAGGGAATGAGTATACACTGAAATTGGGTGAATCGGTGACAACTGAGCCCGAGATGTGCAACAATCCGATGCTGAGCGTTGACAAACTTGCCATGACATTCGAATATCGTCCGCTCACCAGCTATCGTCGTGCCACCGATATAGTGCTGAAGGTGTGTGATGCCCATAGATTGAACGGTGGATGGCGCAAACTCGACTGCACAGAGGCAGAGCAAGCGGCACTCGATTTGGTAAACCATATGATCAGCAATGAGGGTGATGTGGAGATGTATCCTATGAAAGCACTTCTCGATGCCTCAAACGACTGGTCGACATTTGTAATAACACGAATGTCGCATTTCAAGGCCATTCTGCTTGAGGGGATTGAAAAAGGATGTCTGGCGCCGCAATGCGACCTTGCATGGCAATGGCTTGAAATGGCAGCCACAAACAACGAACCGACTCTGTTTGTCGACGATATGGACCTCTATTATGATTTGCTTGCCACAGCTGCCGAGGAAGGTAATTCCATTGCTCTCGATATAATGAATACCATATGGGAGCCGGAGCAGATTATAGAGGAGGATTAAAGCCGGGGCAACACTGTTTTTCCCGATTCAAGGTCGAGCAGCGCGCGCTTCACCTCGAGTCCGGCAGCAAAGCCTGTGAGTGAGCCGTCGCTACCGAGAATGCGATGGCAAGGAATCATTATCAATATTGGGTTGGCTCCTAATGCACGGCCAACAGCTCGTGCTGCGCCCGGACTGCCTATCAGCGATGCGATATGTGCGTACGTTGCTGTCTGGGAATATCCGATTGTTGATGCTGCACGGTATGTTTTCAAGGCAAACTCACTCCCCGATGGCATCAGAGCCGGAACTTGCCCGGGGTCGGAACCTGAGAAGTAGCGGTTTAGCCATTCCACAGCCATTACGATGGGTTGACAGTTGCCTATATCAACCGATTGCGTTTGTCCGATCCACCGGTATAGGCGAGTAATGTGGGTGCCATTGCTCTCGATGGCAAGTGTTCCGATTGGAGAATTGTAATAATATTGGTAATGCATACAAATTTATCGTTGTAAACAATAATGGATCAATAAAAATAGTAATTTTGCAGCGGAATTCAAAATTGTTTTAGGCTAATAATTGATGGGTTTATCGTTTTCTTCAATACGCGACATTTTCCGCTCAGGTAGCACCGACGATATGACAGACTTGCGAGGCAGCTTGGCACGTCTGGCTGTGCCGATATTCATTGAGGTCCTGCTTGTGATGATGCTTGGTGCGGTGGATACATTCATGCTCTCGCGTTACAACGATGTGAGTGTGGCGGCTGTAGGTGTGGTTAACCAGATAGTGATGTTTGTGTTCCTGATATTCCAGGTAGTGAACATCGGCACGTCGGTGCTGTGTTCGCAGTATATCGGAGCACGGCAGACCGACAAGCTGACCACAGTGGTAGGAGTGGCATTGTTTGTGAATCTGCTTATCGGAATATCCTTGAGTGCTTTTCTGCATTTTGGCGACCGCATGGTGCTTGGCTGGATGGGTCTCGAGGGTGAACTTATGCAGGAGGGCTGTGCCTATTTGAAGATTGTAGGTGCTTTTGCATTTTTCCAGGCCATATCCATGACGTTGTCGGCGGCGTTGCGCAGTGCCGACAAGGCAGTGTGTCCCATGCTGGTGTCGCTCGTTGTGAATATCCTTAACATTGTGGGCAACTACTCGCTCATTTTCGGCCGGTTCGGTATGCCTGCACTGGGAGTAGAAGGCGCAGCCATCTCAACGTCGCTTTGCCGAGGTGTGTCGATGCTGATGATGTGGATGTTTGTCCACAAATATCTTATCCCGTCGTTTCCTCTTCGCCTGTTCCGCCCATTCCCATGGAGAGAGCTGGGCAAACTGCTGCGCATAGGATTGCCATCGGCCGGTGAGAACGCTTCGTACGATGCATCGCAGATAGTAATCACCTATTTTATAAATATGATAGGAGTGGAAGCACTGGTGACTCGGTCGTACTGCGTCAACATGATAATGTTTGTGTATCTGTTCTGCATATCGATAGCGCAGGGCGGAGCAATATGCATCGGACGTCTCGTAGGAGCCGGGCGCAACCACGCTGCATATCTGTGCGGGAAATATGTGATGAAGAAGGCAGTAGGCTTCACTTTGCTGTTCTCGTTCATATTGGCGATATCCGGGCCGTTTGTGGTGCCGTTGCTCACCGACAATGCAAATGTTATAAACTTGGCGTGCACCATCCTGTGGGTTGATGTACTGCTTGAGGTGGGTCGTCCGATAAACATCTATGCCACTGCTGCGCTCCGTTCGGCCGGCGATGTGTATTATCCATTCTATGTGGGAGTGGTAGTCCAGTGGCTTGTGGCAGTAGGCATTGGCTATGTGCTGGGAGTGTCGCTGACGTATGGCATAGTGGGCATGTGGGTGGCCTTTGTGCTCGACGAGAACATACGTGGCATAATATTTGTTCGCCGATGGGACTCAAGAAAATGGATGAACAAGGCATTTGTCGACCGTTGACGAAATTGCTTTTTCTTGGCCGGTATTGGCTAAAATGTTGGTATTTGTGGTATATATTTCGCTATAAAGTGTTTAATATAGGAAATTAAGTGCCTAAATCAGATAATTTCTTTATCTTTGAACCGTAGTTCAGGAAACATGCTGAAATTAATATTATGAGCATATTAGAGATAAAGAGTGATGAGCATTTCGAGATAGGCAGATATGGAGCCGATGATTTCCGGAATCAATCGATGAAATCGAGAGTAATAACATTCATGTTCGTTTTGCATGGAACCGTGGAGATTGACATCAATCTGGAGCATTTCCAGCTTACCGAGGAAATGTCGTGTATGTTTTTTCCAGGTGAAGTGGTTGAATTCAAGCGTGTGAGCGATGATTTCAAGGCCCGGGTGCTAAAGCTTGACAATGTGATGATCAGCTCGGCCATTGTACGCATGGAATTGCGTGTGCTCGAGGCATTGCATAGCCATAGGGTGTCTAATTTGCGTGGTTCACAGTTGGTTAATACCATGCAGCTGAGATATTTGACTAATATTGTCGATAATCTCGACATTATATATCACAATGCCAATGGAGTGTACCGAAACGAGCAGGCCTTGTGTCAGGTGCGGTGCCTTCTGTGCTTTGTTGCTGATATGATTGACCTCTATGGTGATGATAACGGCAATTCGAAATACAATCGGCTTCAGGACCATTTCCGCTCGTTCATGAATCTGATATCGAAGCACTATAAGGAGTCGCGCGAGGTGTCGTACTA
>JBJEKE010000284.1:0-9500 GCA_051878475.1 Muribaculaceae bacterium
CGTTGCCTCAACGGTTCAAGGAATCGCTCGTGCGTCTGCTTAGTCCTATTCTATAACCACATTATGCGCCAACTTTTGTCTGTCATATTGATAGCCGTAGCTGTCATTTCATCAAGGGCTGAAACGGGATATTACCCCAGTACGATAAACGGACTTAAAGGAGCAGAACTGAAAGCAGCCGTGGCACAGGCAATAGCCAGCCATCGCCAAATAGCATCGACCGCCGAGCTGAAACAGCACCTTGCCGGCATTGATGCGGCACCCGATGGCTCCGTGACAGCAATTTTCGATGAATCGCCACTTAATATGGTGAATGACTACGTGGGTGTACTCAATCCGGCACACTACGGCGACAGTTCACCATATATGATGCAGCTGTCGTACGATCTTCACGCCACCGTGCCGTGCACATCGGCCACCCACGATGCCATATCTGACTATCCTCCCGACATCGTCACTACAGCCAATGCCGGCAACAATGCGATGAAAGTAGGGTTGGCGATGATCGACGGCATAGCCACCAATGCTTATGAACCAGCCGACAGCGTTAAGGGCGACGTGGCAAGAATGATTATGTATGCCGTTACATGCTACTCAAGCTATAAATGGCAAGGACGTGCGCTCAACATAATAAGCGGCGGGGCTTATCCTACACTTAACCGACACGGCATCAACTTGTTGCTTGAATGGCATCGTGCCGATGCCGTAAGCCAACGGGAAATGAAACGCAACGATGCCATCCATTCGGCGCAAGGCAACCGCAACCCATTTGTCGATTTTCCGGAACTCGCCGAGCATCTATGGGGAACGAAGACCGATGAACCTTTTTCAATAGAAGGGACAACCGACCCGCAGCCATCAGAGCCCGACAAAAATGGAAAACTGAAATCAACCTACTCGAAAACCGCCGACAGCACCATTGTGCTTGCAACGCCGTTTGTAAGCACCAACGCCGAATGGAGCATCGACGGCACCAAATGCACCACGTCAACCATCGACGTAGCATCGTTGGCACTGGGCCGTCACACCCTACGTTTCAGCACCTCCACCGCTTCCGGACGAATAACCATTGAGATAGTGCCATGAGAACCATTGCCGGAATATTGACATCATTGATTCTGCTCGTAGCCATCTCGTGCAGCACTGACGACGAAGCCAACGAAACCATAATCAGCCTTTCGCCCGACGATATTACCATCGCAACCGGTGAGTCAGCTTCAATCTCGGTTACCACCAACACCAGTTCGTTTGAAATCGATGCCGACAGTAGAATAATAAGCTACGAAACAAGCGGAACCACGATTACCATCGCTGGAAAAGCTGCCGGAAGCACGAACCTCAGGGTTAGAGCCGGCAACAAGAGCGCATATTGCCATATAACAGTGACTGAAACGCCACCAATAAGCGACGACGACAATTCAGAAGAACTAAGCGACAACAGCACCCGCTGCCAAGGCAACGGAATCGACCTTAAAGCCGATAATGTTGGCGTTCTGTTCAGCCGTGGCACGGTATCGGGATTCATAAGCATAACATTTGCAGATGTAGATTCAGGAAAATACATAACAGCCAACGTCAACCCACACAATTACTCCGATGCACTGATTATCGACAATGGCACAGAGCACCGTGCCACGGCTCAGTTGCTGAAAGAGACCGACAGCACACAATGGATAGCGATATCCACCACCGACGGCAACCGATATCTGATAGTAGCCGAAAAATAATTGATGCCGAAGCAACCTCAGTTGTCCCGGCATCGAATGTCAGTATATGCAGTAACTTAATTTTATTCAAACAAATGTTTCAAACGGCTGAAGATTCGTTTACGCTCACTTTCCGATGGCTTGATATTAGAATTGTCACGCATCTGTTCAAACACACGCTTCTGCTCTTCGGTTAGATTCTGCGGGATGTAGACCATTACGTTAACGAGCAAGTCGCCCACTCCATAACGGTCGGGCGAAGGCAAACCTTTGCCCCTTAAGCGCAGCACCTTGCCAGGCTGAGTTCCCGGCTCGATATTCAGACGGGCCTTACCGTCGATAGTAGGCACTTCCACCTTACCGCCAAGTACTGCCGTAGGGAGATCGAGCATCAGGTTGTAAATCAAGTCGTTTTCATCACGCTGCAATTCCGGGTCCTTCTCCTCCTCGATAACCACGAGTAAATCGCCGTTGATTCCGCCGTGACGCGGGGCATTACCCATGCCCGACATTTTCAGCGTCATGCCATCGCTCACACCGGCAGGTATGTTAAGAGTTACAACGTCGTCGCGCTTAACCACACCTTCTCCGCCACAACTCTTGCATTTATCCTTGATAATCTTTCCTTCGCCATGACAATTAGGACAAGGTGCAGTAGATTGCATGCTGCCAAGGAAGGTCTGCTGAACCTTGGTAATGTAGCCCGAGCCACCGCAGGTAGTACATGTGGTGTAGGCTGTTCCCGAAGCCGCGCCTGTTCCGTTACAGCTGTCGCACTTGACATATCGTGGCAAGCGAATCTTCTTTTCCACACCGTGGGCCACATCGTGGAGTGTAACACGCACTTTCACACGTAGGTCGGTGCCACGGCGCTGTTGCGGACCTCGACGTCCGGAACTGAAACCGCCGCCGAAACCGCCGCCGAAAATATCTCCGAAATGTGCAAATATGTCCTCCATCGACATGCCGCCACCAAAGCCGGCACCGCCACCGAAACCGCCGCCCATATTGCCCATATTGTGGCCAAACTGGTCGTAGCGAGCACGTTTATCCTTGTTACTCAGCACATCGTAAGCCTCGGCAGCCTCCTTGAACTTCTCTTCGGCCTCTTTTTTCTCAGCCTCCGATTTATCAGACTGGCGGTCGGGGTGATATTTCATGGCAACCTTACGGTAAGCCTTCTTCAATTCCTCGTCGGTAGCGTTTTTGTCGACGCCAAGCACCTCGTAATAATCTCTTTTCTTCTGGTCCATTTTAGTAAAGAAATATTTTATTGGCCAACAACAACCTTACTGTGGCGCAGCACTTTATCGTTAAGCATATAGCCCTTCTGCACTGTATCGATAACTTTACCTTTCAGTTTCTCGTCATCGGTAGGGAACACAGTTACAGCCTCATGGAGTTCAGTATCGAAATCTGCACCGGCATCGGTTGCAATTGGTTTCACGCCGTTCTGCTCCAGATATTTTACAAATTTATTGTAAATGATATTCATGCCGTCTTTCAGCACGGCTATATCGTCGCAGTTATCATTGGCCTGCACACCACGTTCAAAGTCGTCGATAATAGGCAGAAGTGCCTTCATTGCCGACTCGGCACCATTTTTAATCAAATCAGACTTTTCCTTTAGAGTACGCTTACGGAAATTGTCGAATTCGGCCATCAGAAACAGGTATTCCTTCTTCTCTTTCTCAATTTGTGCAGAAAGTTCGTCGTATTTTGCCTGCAACTGTTCCATTTCAGTTGGCTCATCTTGCTGCTCAATAGGCTGCTCGGTGTCAGGTTCCTGTGTTTCTGGAGCCTTTACCTCAACCTCTTCCTTTTCGCTCTTATCGTTGTCCATTTTCTTGTCCTTTTTTCATAATTTAAAATCATAATATCAAAAATGTTGCCAAACTTGCTGTTTGCGCCAAAACCTACGGGAACTCACATCGGATTGCGTTCTATCGGACATTCGGGGCCAAGCTTACCATGAATTTGCGGGCAAAATCGAGACTGCGGAAAGCAGATTCTGCCATATTGGCACTATCAAAAATACCGAACATCGACGAGCCGGAGCCCGACATCGAGGCATATTCGGCACCTAAACCATACAGTCGCTCCTTGATTTGTGCAAGCTGGCCGAACCGGGCAAACACACTCGGCTCGAAATCGTTAATCAACACCCCTCGCCACAGCGGGACCTCAAGCTTAACTATATCGGCAATGGGCACTGCCGGCTGCGCTGGCACCACCCCGGCATAGGCCTCCTTGGTTGACACATACACATCGGGCTTAACCAGCACCAGCCATTTCGACGACAAATCGATGCTTACCGGCGAAAACACATCACCGATTCCTGAAGCCAACATCGGCCTATTATAAATGAAAAACGGGCAATCGGCACCGAGCGATGCTGCCAGCTCAGCCAGCCGTTCGCTGTCAAGTCCAAGACCGAACATTTCATTGATCATCAACAAGGTGGCCGAAGCATCGGCCGAGCCTCCGCCAAGACCTGCCCCATCAGGAATAGCCTTGTGCAGATGGATATCCACTTCAGGCAGGCCGCACATGCTCTGCAACAAGCGGAATGCCTTCATCACCAGATTCTTCTCAACCGGGCAATCAACAGCATTGCCACTGACTGTCAGCGTTGTAGAATTGCCTTTTGCCGGAACTATCTCAAGGGCATCCTTGATGTCGACCGGATAAAACAGCGTGCTTATGTCGTGATAGCCGTCATGGCGGCGGGCAACAATATTCAGGCCCAGATTAATCTTGGCATTCGGAAATGTAATCATTAGTGTAGTGTTTGCTAATTGTTCTGCGAAATTACTCATTTCTTGACATTCATTCAACACCTGCAGTCAGCTTTGTTGATTGTTTGTTGATAAGATGACACATTCTTTTCCCCAGAAACCCATATAATTCACTAAATTTGCACTAACAATTATCCGAACTGAGAAAATGGCATACGAAAACAACAAGAGCTATAATAAACAGCCTAAACAAAGCAACGACTTGACGCTGTTGGGGAAGGTACAACCGCAAGATACCGAACTTGAGGAAGCCGTACTCGGTGCATTGATGCTCGAGAAAGACGCCTACACCATTGTGTGCGACCTTCTTCGTCCCGAGGCGTTCTACGACCCGCGCAACCAGAAAATCTATGCGGCAATCGTGAGCCTCGGCTCGGCTCAGCGTCCTATCGACCTGCTCACCGTGACCGAGCAACTGCGCACCGACGGCGAGCTCGACTTTGTCGGCGGTCCCATACGCATCTCGGAACTCACCGGACGTGTGGCCTCGGCAGCACACGTTGAATTTCACGCTCGGATAATTGCACAGAAATTTCTGGCGCGCGAGCTAATCCGCTTCAGCTCAGAGATACAGGAAAAGGCATTCGACGAATCAAACGACGTTGACGACCTGTTGCAGGATGCCGAAGGCCGCCTGTTCGAGATATCGCAACGCAACCTTAAGAAGGATGTAACCATCATTGCTCCGGTAATAACCGAGGCCATCAAGCAGATAGAGATTGCATCGAAACGAGAAACCGGTATCAGTGGCTTGCAGACCGGCTTTCATCAACTCGACAAGATTACGTCGGGTTGGCAGAATTCTGACCTCATCATCATTGCCGCACGTCCGGCAATGGGTAAGACAGCTTTCGTGCTGTCGATGGCCAAGAACATGTCGGTGAACTACGAGATTCCAACAGCGGTGTTCTCGCTCGAAATGTCGAAGCTACAGCTTGTCAACCGTCTTATTTGCAATGTATGCGAGATTGAAGGCGAGAAAATCAAGAGCGGACGCCTCTCGCCTCTTGAATGGAACCAGATAAACACCCGCATCGACGAACTGTTCAGCGCAAAGCTCTTTATCGATGACACTGCCAGCCTTTCGATTTTCGAGCTCCGCACAAAGGCTCGCCGTCTGGTGAGAGAGCACAATGTGAAGATTATTATCATCGACTACCTGCAGCTCATGAACGCCTCGGGCATGAAGTTCGGTAGCCGTGAGCAGGAAGTGAGTATGATTTCGCGTTCGCTGAAACAACTTGCCAAGGAGCTGAACATTCCTATCATAGCGCTGTCGCAGCTTAACCGAAGCGTTGAGAACCGAACCGACGGAAAGCGTCCACAGCTATCCGACCTTCGCGAATCAGGTGCCATCGAACAGGATGCCGACATTGTGTGCTTCATCCACCGTCCGGAATACTACAACCGATCGGGGGTTGATGCCAACGGCAACGACATTCGCGGCCTTGCCGAATTTATCATCGCCAAACACCGTAACGGTAGTGTGGAGGACGTGAAGATGCGCTTTGTGGGTAAATATGCACGTTTCCAGAACTGGGAAGACACCCACGAGGTGATACAGAGCACCTACGAATCGAAAATAAATCAGGACAACCCCGACGACAATTCCACCTTTCTGGCATCGCAAGCCTCGACAATAGAGCCGAACATGGATTTCATGACCTCGCCCGACGAAAGCCCGACGCCATTCTGATGCAACAGCCCGTCAGGTTGGCACCCCCACCAGAAAATCGAGCAATAGCGGGAAGAGCACCAGAATGAGAGCCAGCAGAACAATGCTTAAAATGAAACGTCGCATAAAATAAATTAAATTTCCCTGTTGATAATATCACACGAGCCGTCCTTGGCCCGCATAGCTGTAATAGCCGTTTGCACACACAATAATGTGATCGTCGACCGGAATATCGAGCAGTTTACCCGCCTCAACTAGTTTATGAGTGAGGTTGTCGTCCTGCGGACTTGGGCGCAGATTGCCCGAGGGATGATTGTGAAACACAATAATCGAATTTGCAAGATTGTCGACAGCCACTTTCATTATCATTTTTGGGTCGGCCGAGGTTGAATTTGTACCGCCCTGCCCTATCCTTACACGTGCAATCACACGTTTTGCTGTGTTTAGCGCCACCACCCAAAATTCCTCGTGCGGAAGATATCCAATCTGGAATTTCATCAGGTTATAGGCTTTTGTGCTGTCGGTAATCTGGGGTGCGACAAAGTCTTCCGACGAATATCGCTTTGCCAACTCAATCGCCGACAGAATGGTGATGGCCTTTGCATCGCCTATACCTTTGAAATTGCGTTTCAGGTCGCCAATGGTTTTCTGGCCGAGCGGCACCAGACGGTTATCGCACCACTGCAGCATACGCTGTGCCAGTTCAACCACCGATTCGCCGGGAGTGCCGCTGCCGATAAGAATGGCAAGCAGTTCGGCCTGCGATAAAGCTCCGAAACCATATTTCAAGGCTTTCTCGCGGGGACGGTCGTCGGCGGCAATGTTCTTCATTGCGCGGCAGTAGCCTTTGTTTTCGTTATCTTCGCTTGCCATATTGTCATTTACCTTTACGCATTCTTATTTCCTGCTCGATATCGCGTCCACGACGCATCAGCACCTTGACAAACCATGCACGGATGAAACCTATACCATAGCCAATGAGCTGAACGAAACTCGTGACGATGGCCAGCAGCGAAATCTTGAGGTTTCGCGTCTGGGCGAGAGCAGTTGCAAACAAGGCTAAGGCATACACGGCCGGCAACAAAAGCCACCACCACGACATCACACAAGCCAGCACCACAATTGCAGCCAAGCCCACGGAAAACACAGCCGGAGCAAGGTGTACAAGTTTGAGCGATTCGGGATACAGCAGATAAAGCGTTATGCGCGACATACCAAACACGTAGACCTGACGACAGAACTTCTTAAGGTCGACACGCCGCTTATGATACACGTATGTCTGGCGCTCCAGGGCAATGGAGAAGCCTGCCTTGCGGATTCGCATACTCATGTCGATATCCTCGGAGAACATTTCGCGGAATCCGCCCACCGCTTGCCACACCCGGCGCGAATAGCCCATATTGAAACTGCGCGGCACAAATTTTTCAAGCTGCACTTTTCCACCACGGATGCCTCCGGTGGTGAGGAACGCCGTCATTGAGAAGTTGATAGCCTTCTGTATGTCGGAAAACGACTCGTGGGCGGCATCCGGCCCACCGAAACAATCAACATAATTCTGCTCGAGAGCCGTTTTCAGAACGCTGATATAATCGGCGGGGATAACGCAATCGGAATCGAAGAACACAAAGTAATCGCCCACGGCACGCTCGATGCCATAGTTGCGGGCTATGCTCCGCCCCTCGTTTTCCTTATAGAAATACTTTACCGGAATATCAGAAACGTATTTCTCTACAATGTCGCGGCACTTAACTGTGCTGCCGTCCTCAACGATGAGCACCTCGAAATCCTTGCACGACTGAGCCGTAAGACTCTTGAGCAAATCGTCGACCTCGGCAGGACGATTATACACCGGTACTATTATAGAGAAATACATTTTTCAGAAAAAAAGAGAGTGATGTTATTATTTACCCGATTTCTTACCCTTTTTGCAAGCCTTCGGGCATTCCTTGCACGATGCCTTGATGAGTTTCTGTGCCAGCAGAGGGTCGTTAGTGGTGATAAAGTCGACATTTGCATCGATGAAGTGCTGCAGGTCAGCTTCCTTGTTTACAGTCCACACATTCACCTTCATGCCAGCATCCTGTATGCCTTTAATCATTCCGGGGTCCTTCTTGAACACGCCATAATGGTAGTCGGCACCGGCACAGCCTTTTTCCTTGAGCACGTCAATCGAATAGTCGCCGTTAAGATAATAAACGGGGTTGAAAGTGCGCTTAATGAACTGTTCGACGGCATTAGGCGAGAATGTGATGAACTCGGTGCGGCTCATGAGTCCTTTTTCTCGAAGCATGGCAAGACTACGCTTTACAGCCTCGGTTTCGTGGGCTTTATTCTTGTGGGGCTTGAGTTCGAATATAAGTTTCACCTTGGTTTGCTTTGCCTTTTCAAGATAAGCATCGAGAGTGGGCACGGTTTCGCCGTTAGGGAGTTTCTGCTTGAGGATATCGGCCGACAGTGAAGTCTCGATAACGAGGCCATTGATTTGGTCGTCGTGATTAACCACAAGGACATTGTCGGCAGTAAGCCATACATCAAATTCGCTGCCATAGCAACCGATAGAATCGGCCAGTTCGAGCGATTTGAGCGAGTTTTGGGCAGAACCGGGAGTATCCCAGAAACCACGGTGAGCAATCACCTTAGGTTTAGCGGCAACGGTGGCTGAGCAAGCCACGAGCACAATGGCAAATAGCGATAAGATTTTTTTCATGACACTAAATATTAATTTTATCAATTGTTTTTATACCAGTCGACAAGGCGTGCAACACCCTCCTCGATTTCAACACTATGATGCCATCCGAGCGAATGGAGCTTGCTCACGTCGGT
Source organism: Muribaculaceae bacterium (assembly GCA_051878475.1). GTDB lineage: Bacteria > Bacteroidota > Bacteroidia > Bacteroidales > Muribaculaceae > SFRY01. The sequence goes on from JBJEKE010000284.1 coordinate 9,003, forward strand.
GAGCTTGCGCATGGTGCCGTCAGGCTTTGTGGCATCCCAGCGGATTTCGCCGTTGTAGCCAACGGTACGCTGCACCAGTTCGGCAAGCTGGCGGATAGTAATCTCCTTGCCGCTGCCGATGTTGATATGGCAATTGCGCACCTCCGGGTCAGTGCCACGTACATCGTCGAAATCGATGTTGAGCAGCGCATACACCGAAGCGTCAGCCATATCCTCGCTCCAGAGGAATTCGCGGATAGGTGCGCCGGTGCCCCAAAGCATGAGATGGTCGGCATAAATGCCGTATTTGTTGAGCATGGCCACAATGACTTCGTTAGAAGCTGCCCCGTCTACCCCTTCCACTGAGCGGCGGTTCAGGTCGGCACGAACGGCATCCCAATTGGCTTCGTTGAGCATCTTAGCCAGATACAGTTTGCGAATCATAGCCGGCAGCACATGGCTTGTTTCGAGGTTGAAATTGTCGTTAGGGCCATATAAGTTGGTAGGCATCACGGCAAT
>JBJEKE010000285.1:0-9489 GCA_051878475.1 Muribaculaceae bacterium
TTTCTCGTAACTTTACACACAAACAACAAGCAATGGCTTCCTACAACTACAACGAACCGCTAATAGTAGAGCACCTTAAAAACCCGGACACATGCCGCAAAGCGTTCGAGGAGGTCATTGCACATTACACCGAACCACTTTATTGGCATATCCGAAAGCTTGTAATATCGCACGACGACGCCAACGACATTCTCCAGAACACATTCCTGAAAGCGTGGGGCAACATTGAATATTTCCGCGGCGACGCCAAGCTGTCGACGTGGCTGTTCAAGATAGCCACCAACGAATCGCTCACCTTCCTTGCCAAAGAACGTGTGAGGGCAAATGTCGACATCGAGGACGACTCCTACCTTGTAGAGAACATCCAGGCCGACGAATGGTTCGACGGCGACGAACTCCAGGCCAATCTGCAAAAAGCCATCAGTAAACTGCCCGAGAAGCAACGCCTGATATTCAACATGCGCTACTTCGACGAAATGAAATACGAGGATATATCTGACATACTCGGCACCACAGTGGGCGCTCTCAAAGCCTCGTATCACCATGCGGTGAAAAAAATTGAAAGTTTTTTCGAAAGTCTTTAAACCATTGCCACGTTGATCAGTCAAATTAGTGATTATGGAAAGAAACGACTCTGAAATAATATCAAAGGTGGGGCGAAATCCCGGATTCAAGGTTCCCGAGAACTATTTCGCCAACTTTGCCAAGAACATGGCAAGTTCACTTCCTGAGCGCGATTTCACTCCGGAACGACGCACCTTGTGGCAGCAGCTTCGCCCATGGGTGTACATGGCTGCCATGTTTGCCGGCATTTGGTGCACAATGTATGTGTTCACATCATTGTCGGGCGCCAATTCATCGGAATTCAACCAATCGATAGCCGAAGCTTTCAGCAACGAATCATTTGTCGACGACTTTGTACTCACCAACGACTTTAACGAGTACACTCTTGTAGAGGAACTATATGCCGACAGCGTGGATGTGGAAGCCGACACGATTGCCAACGCAGAATAAACATATCAAGCGATGATAAAACTAAAGAACATATTGGTGATAACGTTGCTAATGACATCGATGGCACTTGCTGCCCGCGACAACAACAACGACAATGACCGACAGAACAAATGGATGAACGAATACCGCGAATACAAGCAGGAATTCCTGTCAAAGGAAGTTGACCTGACACCATCGCAGAAATCGGAATTCCTCCCGCTTTACATAGAGATGGAGCAAGAAATCTACAACGTGAACCTTGAAGCACGAAAAGCCGAACAGGCAATATCGCAGAAAGACGATGCATCGAACAACGATTATCTGGAAGCTGCAAAGCTTATGGTTGACGTAAAGACAAAAGAGGCACGCATCGAAGCAGAGTATTTCGAGAAATTTGCCAAGATACTCGACAGCCGCCAGCTGTTTCTGCTCAAACGCGCCGAGACCCGTTTCTCACGCAATATGCTTCAGCACCACAAAGAGGCTTCGCGCCGAACTCGATAACAACAATACCACTAACTTTTTCAATGCCATAGGAAGTGTACCGATGCGCGGTACACTTCCTTTTTAATGTCACGATTCATCATCAGTGAAAAATATTGGAGAAAATTGGATTGGGCACATTTTTCTATTATTTTTGCACATGGCTTCACCCAAGGAGATGAAGCAACATTAATTAACCAGTAATCATCAAACATTAAATAACCCGTGATTCATACGTCATGAAACTATCACTCAAACCATTAGCCATCGCAACAAGCATAGTGGTGGCATCATTGCCTATGAACAATTCAAACAACGTTTCGGCAGCCGAGGCTTACCCCGAATCCCAGTACTCAAACTATCCCGTAGCGCTGACATTTGACCGAGAATTCCACTTCAGCAACAATGCCGGAGTGTTTGAGTTATGGTCGCCGAAAGCACAGCAAGCAAAAGTGAATATATACAGCCGTTACAACGACACAACTCCGGAAACAACCGTTGAAATGATTCTCGACCCTTCAAACGGCATTTGGCGCACCACAGCCGGAACCACAGAATCGCTGATGGGAAAATTCTACACTTTCCAGATTAAGCACAACGGCAAATGGCTCGATGAAACACCGGGCATATGGGCGCGGGCATTGAGTGTGAACGGCGAGAAAGCGGCCATAATCGATTTCAGCCTCACAAATCCCGAAGGCTGGCAAGCCGACCGTGGCCCGAAGGTAGCCAACCAAACCGATGCCATTATTTATGAAATGCATCACCGCGATTTTTCGGTACACACCAATTCCGGCATTAAAAACAAAGGCAAATTCATTGCATTGACCGAAAAAGGCACCCGCTCGGCAAACGGCGAGCCCACTGGCATCGAACACTTGAAAGAACTGGGAATAACCCACATCCATATCCTTCCTTCTTACGACTTCAACAGCGTTGACGAAGCAAACCTGCAAAGCGGCAGCTACAACTGGGGCTACGACCCGATAAACTACAACACTCCCGACGGATCCTACTCAACCAACCCCTATGACCCGGCCACCCGCATCAAGGAGATGAAGCAGATGATAAAGGCTCTTCACGATGAAGGATTGGGAGTGGTAATGGACGTGGTGTATAACCACACCGCCATTGGCGACGGCTCGAATTTCTCGCTCACTGTTCCCGGATACTTCTACCGTCACCGCGCCGACGGCTCATACTCCGATGCTTCGGGTTGCGGAAACGAAACCGCCAGCGACCGCATTATGGTGCGCCAGTACATCATCAACTCGGTGAAGTATTGGGCACAGGAATACCATATCGACGGATTCCGTTTCGACCTTATGGGTATTCACGACGCCACCACAATGACACTCGTAGCCAAGGAACTTAAGAAGATTAACCCTAACATTATTATTTACGGTGAAGGCTGGACCGCCGGCGACTCGCCCCTACCAGCAAAAGAGCGCGCACTGAAGGACAACGCCATGATGATCCCCGGATGCGCCGTGTTCAGCGACGACATTCGCGACGGAATCAAAGGCCACTACAGCAAAGCCGACGACCGTGGTTTTGCTACTGGCAAGATTGGCAACAAGGAAACTATAAAATTTGGAATCGTGGGCGCAGTGGCTCATCCACAAATCAACTACTCGAAATGCAACAACTCAAAGGCGCCATATGCCATATCACCGCTTCAAGTGGTTAACTACGTATCGTGCCACGACGACCTCACCCTTACCGACAAACTCGCAGCTTCGATGCCCGAATATTCGGTTGAGGAGCGTCAACGCGCTGCCAAACTGGCTCAGACCATAGTATTCACCTCGCAAGGCATGCCGTTCATGTTTGCCGGCGAAGAAGTATTCCGCGACAAGAAAGGTGTGCACAACTCATACAAATCGCCTGACAACATCAATGCCATCGACTGGAACATGAAGCACGACAACCGTGAACTATTCGACTACTACCGCGAACTCATCCGCCTGCGCCGAAGCCACCCGGCATTCCGTATGACCAACGCCGACGATGTGGTGAGCCACATCAGTTTCGACAAAACCAAATCGGAATCGCTCATTTCATACTCCATCACCGACAATGCCAACGGCGATTCGTGGGAGGAAATAAAGCTGATATTCAACGGCTCGGACGACGACATGACGGTTAACGTAAAACGCGGCGACTGGAAGATAATAGCACGCGACGGAAAAATCAATGCCGACGGAATCGGCTCATGCCAAGGAGGCAAACTCACCGTTGAGCACCGCTCAGCACTGATTCTCGCCCGCTAATCTGCACAATAACTTATTGGCAACAAATGCAACAAATTGCAATGCAAACAGCCGCAATTTGTTGCATTATTTATTGCAATTGGGTATTTTTGTCGAAGTTTTTTAATAATCAAACCATATGAAAAGAAGATTTACTTTATTTTCCATTATTATTGCAGCAGCCGCTGTGGCTACAGCCAACAACTACACCACTCCGGGAAATTGCTCGGTGCTGACGTTCGATGCCCTGAGCGAAATTGAGGAAACGGGCGTGATAAAGATGGGAAACAACGTGTATATCGTTAACGACTCCATCACTGTATCGGCGACCGACACCCTACGTCTCGACAACAACGCTACACTGCAACTAAACGACTTGGTGTGTATAACAGTAAACGGTGTGGCCGACTTCTGCCCTGCCGACACAGCAAATATCGAAAACCTTAACGAAACCGAGGACTTGCCAATCGGACTGATGATTTTCGACGATGAAACTGAAGGCACTGCCTATGGCAATTTCAAGAACATAACTTTCAACGGCACCGGCATAGCATATGGATGCACCAAAGGCCTGCATGCCGACAATTGCACCTTCACCAACGTACAACAGCCATCGCAAGGTGCTATCCGCTACTTCCGCACCGGAGCTGAAAACATTGTGGAGAACTCATACTTTGTAGAAAACCCTGTGCCGGCCATTGCTTCCGGCGCCAACTGCTACGTAGGCGTTATTTTCCGAGACAACTACCTTTACGACAACAACAGCATAAACAACAACCGACCGTTTATAAGCCTCACCGTTGCCGGCGAAAACAATGTTGAAATCATCGGCAACACAATCGTTGGCGCCAAGCGCAATATGGTGGGAGGAATTGCTGTGGCAAACCTCTTGGGATATAAAGGCACAAACAAAGTGATAATCAAAGGCAACCATGTGAGCGACTGCCGCTACGGTGCCAACACCACCGGCCCTTACATCAATGCCGAGTACATCGACAATACTTTCATCAACAACAAATATGAAAGCAATGCCATGAACGGAGGCAGCGGAATCAATGTGTACGACCCATACTATACCCAGAACGTATTAATCAAAGGAAACCACATTGAGGGAAGCCTTTGGGGTATCACTGTCATCGGCTGCAACAACGTCAACATTGGCAAGACCAACGACCCCAATGCCGAAGACTACAACCCGGGCAACAACGTGTTCAAGGGCAATGGCAACGGAGGCGTGCTCTACGACCTTTACAACAACTCCTCGAACCTGATATATGCACAGGGCAACACATGGAACGTTGACGAGCAAACACGCGAGAAGATTGAAACTGTAATCTTCCACCAAGCCGACGACGAAAAGCTGGGCAAAGTGGTGTTCATGCCAGGCGAAACCGGAGTGAGCACATTTGCAGCCGACAACAATGCAGCACGTTACGATGCAGCATCTAAATCGCTGATTCTGGCCAACCTCGCCGACAAGGTTTTTGTCTACTCGGCTAACGGTTCTGTTGTGACATCGGCTTCGGCTACCGACAATGTCAGCGTCAACGCCCTCAACCGCGGCATCTACATCGCACGCATAGTCAATGGCACCAACACTACAACCCTGAAATTCTCGGTAAAATAAACCGACATCCTCCCAAATAAGATGAGGCCTCGGGACACATGTTCCGAAGCCTCATCTTTTTTCGTCATTTGCCACATGGCATCAGCCCACCGGCTTGAAATCGCTTGCAGGATGCTTGCATAGCGGACACACGAAATCGGCAGGAAGTTCCTCACCTTCGTAAATGTAACCGCAGATAGTGCACACCCACCCCTTCTTCTTCGGAGCAGCCGGAGCCGGCTTGATATTCTTGTGATAGAAGGCATAGGTGGCCGATTCATCGTTGTTGAGCACAAAGCCATCCTCTACCTCTGCGATAAACAAAGTGTGAGTGCCAAGGTCGATAGCCTGCTCCACCTTTGCACAAAGCACTGCATTTACACCCTCGGTGAGATAGATTATACCATTGTCGGCACGAGCAAATTCCACTCCTACAGCCTTATCGACCGAAGCCCCGCTCTGAAATCCCCAATGCTTGAAGATGTCGAACGATGCCTTTTCCGAAAGAATCGACACATTGAAGCGCCCGGTGCGCTTAATCATCCAGTGAGTGTAATTCTGTTTGTTTATTGCCACCGATATGCGGTTAGGGCTAACCGTGAGCTGCTGAACGGTATTGGTTATGCAACCATTGTCTTTATCGTACTCATATGCCGATACCATAAACAGGCCATATGAGAGCTTGAACATTGCTTTTGGGTCCATGATATTATATTGTAATTAATCGTTTTATGCTACATTTGATAGGCAAATTTAGAGTAAAACCTACAAATCAGCAAAAAAACTTGACAAATAATAACAACCAATTAGCCCCATAAATGTTTTGATTTATAAAAAATGTACATAACTTTGTAATCGATACGCGCATATTTATTCATTAGCCCCTAACTTTAACCCAAAACGATATGGAAACTAGTTTAAACTCTTATATAAAGCAAACAATACAACGAAACTGGGAAGAACTGGCACTGACCGACTTCAATGGCGTGTCGTTTCAATACCGCGACATAGCGCGAAAGATAGCCAAGCTTCACATCCTGTTTGAATCAGCAGGCATAGAGAAAGGCGACAAGATTGCCCTTTGCGGAAAGAACTGTTCGCAATGGGCGGTGGCATTTCTGGCCACAATCACCTACGGTGCTGTGGCGGTGCCTATTCTGCACGAATTCAAGCAGGACAACATTCACTACATTGTTAATCACAGCGAGGCCAAGCTGTTTTTCTGCGACCTCACCATCTGGAAAAACCTGAATCCCGATGAAATGAGGGCTATAATAGGAGCCCTGCGCATCGATGACTACTCGCAATTGCTCTCGCGCAACGACAATTTCAGCCAGGCACGCGCCACACTTAACGAACGGTTCGGGCACAAATATCCCGAGCGATTCCATCCAAGCGACATTGTGTACCATGAGCCCGAACGCGACGAACTGGCAGTTATAAACTACACATCGGGGTCGATGGGCTTCTCAAAAGGTGTAATGATTCCTTATCGCGCGCTGATGTCGAACATTGAGTTCAGCCTCAAGAACATTGACTATCTACATCCCGGCGACGGCCAGATTTGCATGCTGCCGATGGCACACATGTATGGTCTGGTGATTGAACTGCTGTTCCCACTCATCAAGGGATGCCACATCTTCTTCCTCACCCGCGTGCCATCGCCGAAAATCATCATCGACGCCTTTGCCAAGGTTAAGCCCAAGCTGATAATCACCGTTCCGCTGGTAATCGAGAAGATAATCAAGACCAAGGTGTTCCCTCTGCTGGAGAAACCTCTTATGAAGCTTATGCTTATGGTGCCATTTGTCGACAGCAAACTGTTGGGCAAGATAAAGGAACGCCTCACCGAGACATTCGGCGGCAACCTGCACCAACTTATTATCGGCGGCGCTGCACTTAACAAGGATGTGGAGAACTTTCTGCGCCGCATACAATTCCCCTACACCGTGGGCTACGGCATGACTGAGTGTGCGCCGCTTATATGCTATGCCCACTGGTATGAGAACCGCGAGAAGAGCTGCGGCAAGGTGGTCGACGGTCTGCAGTTGAACATTGACTCACCAAACCCGAAGGAAACAGCCGGCGAGCTGTCGGTAAAGGGCGACAATGTGATGCTCGGCTACTTCAAGAACGACGATGCCACCAAGAGTGCCCTCACACCCGACGGATGGCTACATACTGGCGACCTCTGCACCATCGACGACGACGGATTCATATATATCCACGGCCGATGCAAGAGCATGATACTTGGCCCATCGGGGCAAAACATCTATCCCGAAGAGATAGAACAGAAAATCAACAATATGCCATATGTGAACGAATCGATTGTTATCGACGACGACGGAAAGATAATTGCACTGGTGCACCCCGACGTTGAACTCGGCCAGCAGCAGGGCTACGATTTCGAAGCACTGGAGCAAATGATGAAAGACAACATTGCGCTTGTGAACAAAGAGCTTCCAGGCTACTCGAAGATATCGGAAGTGAGAGTTCACAAAGAGGAATTCGAGAAGACCCCGAAACGCTCAATCAAGCGTTACCTGTATATGAAGAAATAGGCATCGTGGTCTGTTTCGGAGATGGAAATGCAAGTTGCTATAAATTAGGCAGCTTGCATTTTCACAATTGAAAAAATATGATATCTTTGCAACTGTAACTCACACCTTTGTCAGTAACATACCGGAATAACATCATACTATGCTCGGGATAATGTCGCTCATATCGTCATCCACTATCTACTCAATCGTAATGATTGCGTATGCAGCCACCATTCTCAGCATCATAATTATTGTGATATCCGAGAATCGCAATCCGGTGAAATCACTGGCATGGATAACCGTGCTGTTGCTGCTTCCGGTGGCAGGACTTGTGCTGTATGCTTTCTTTGGGCGCAACCTCAAGAACCAGCGAATGATAAGCCGCCGAGCCAAACGCAAACTGCTGAAAAACTTCAACTTCCAACGGGTGAACATCAACCAGATTGGACTGAGCGAAGAGGACAAGCAACAAGTGCATCTGGGGCTCTCGCTATGTGGCTCAGAGTATTTCCCCGGCAACACCATCGACATATACACCAACGGCCACGACAAATTCGAGGCATTCATTGCCGACCTGAAGAATGCCAATAAATACATCAACCTGCAATACTACATCATAGAGAACGATGAGATTGGCAACCGCATTAAGGATATCTTGATAGAAAAAGCCCGCCAAGGAGTGCGGATAAGGGTAATCTACGACCATGTGGGCTGCTTCAACGTAAAGAAATCGTTCTTCAGGCAAATGGAAGAGGCTGGCATCGACGTAAAGCCGTTCATGAAGGTAACGTTCCCACAGTTTGCTACCCACGTCAACTGGCGCAACCACCGCAAGATAACCGTCATCGACGGACGCATAGGTTACATCGGTGGTATGAATATTGCCGACCGATATATCAACGGAGGTAAACACTCATCGTGGCGCGACACCCACATTCGCATATGCGGCCCAGCAGTGGCGGCATTGCAATACTCGTTTGCCGTCGACCGAAACTTCATTGGCAAGACCGACATAAACGACGAGGTATACTTCGACAAATCGGCTGACGCCGACAACGGAATACAGCTGATTACCAGCGGCCCAATGGGCACCTGGAGCAATATTGCTCTTATGCTGTTCAAAGCCATCGGCAATGCCAAGAAATGCATATATCTGCAGACACCTTACTTTCTGCCCACCGAAGGACTGCTGAAAGCCTTGCAAACGGCAGCACTGTCGAAAGTCGACGTTAGAATAATGATACCGCGGGTTTCCGACTCGGCAATGCTCACATATGCCTCGTACTCATATATAAAGAGCTGTCTCTCGGCCGGCATAAAGGTGTTCTTCTACGAAGAGGGGATGATGCATGCCAAAACCATGATAATAGACGACTCCCTGTCGACCGTGGGCTCTACCAACCTCGATTTCCGCAGCATGGAGCACAATTTCGAGGCCAACGTGTTTATTTACAGCGCATCGACCAATGCAAAACTGAAGGAAATATTCATGCACGACCTGCAGAAGTGCAAGCGAGTGAACTCATCTTCAAGCGGACTTCGCCGTTTGCCGCAACGGTTTAAGGAATCGCTCGTGCGTCTGCTTAGTCCTATTCTATAACCACATTATGCGCCA
>JBJEKE010000286.1:0-2284 GCA_051878475.1 Muribaculaceae bacterium
GCTGAAGGTTACTGTTTGGCCTATCGACAGTTATGGTTATCTCGGTACTACCGAGCTGGGTCATGGCACCGCCACTGCTGCCGACATTGTAAACTATGATGGCGGATTGTCAACAATTCTCTTCCCTATCGTACAGGAAGTTGACGGCCTTGAAATTGAGAAGCCTCTCAACATCACCGAGCAGATTTATGTGGAACTCACCATCGAGACAACCAACGATGAGGATTATCTGTCGCTTCTCTGCATCATGGGCTCGCTCGACGAAGTGGCTGAAACCGACAACAGCTGTATCCGTGTGTACGACTATTGGGAATCCACCTACTCGCTCCCATCGCTTGGCTTCGAAGGCAATGTGGCTCTGCAGGGTATTATTATGAACCTCGGACTTACCTATAACTGGCTCTACGAGGTTAACAATAACTACTACAGCAATGTGGCTCCAGAGGGTGGCGATGTAACCTTCACTCTCAACACATATATCGATGGTACGGAGCTGCTTGATGTTTCGGGCGACTGCACCAGCTACACTCTTGGCGATTACGACACTACTACCGGTAACCAAGACATCACATTCCATGTTGATGCCCTTCCCGAAGGTGTGAGCGAGCGCTATCTCACTTGCATTGCCTCTGTTCCGGGTGCAACAAAGAAATATTTCACCTTGTATCAGCACACCGAATCGGGCGTGGCTTCGGTTAACGTTGCCGCTCGCAATTCTGTGGCTGTTGAGAATGGCAACTTCGTAATCAAGTCGGAATCGGCTTCTCAGGCTGTTATCTATAATGTAGCCGGCCAGCGCGTGGCATCGACAGCCGTTAACGGCACAGCCGTGGTTCCGGCCGCCAACCTTGCTCACGGTGTGTATATGGTTAAGTTCAACGACAACACCGTGGTTAAGGTAGTAAGATAATGTAACATCTCTCTATTTCCCTATGCGTTGTCAGCCAACGCAGTGTCATGCGGGGTGCGCCGTGAGGTGCATCCCGCTATTTTCGTGACACACCGCGCGGTTCCATCCGTTATCGCAAAATTATAATGCCTAAAAGCCATATTTTGGCTAAAACCGCCACTCCTGCAGATGCAATACATAGGCCGTATGGCCATAGGCTGCCCGATTATTCCTCAGGTGTGGCGTGCGAAAAACTGTTTGGCGCTTGTGGCGGTTTTCGCAATGCGACGGTGGTTTTGGATGGTAATTTTGTCGATGTTTGGATGGGGCATATAAAGCGAGCCGTGCAGCCCCGGTGGAGGGGTGCACGGCTGCGGTAGGGTGTATTGAAATGTTTATTCGCTGTCCTTGGTGAGGCGCTGCATTATTTCTTGCACGTTTACGCCTGATTCGGCCACCTTGTTCCAGATGTCCTTATACTCTTCGGCTGTGGCCACCGAGCCGTATAGGCTGAGCAGTCCGGGCAGATAAGATGTGCGGATATACCAGTCGTTGCGAGTCAGGCGGTTATAGTCGCTCATCGACAGGTTCTGGTAGTAGCGCATATATTGGGCGTAGCGCATAATTTCAGCCACGAGCACTTCCTTGCCTTTCTTGGTGTCGGGCTCGTTACCGGTGATATGCCCGAGGTCGAGGTAGGCGTTGGCTACCATATAGCCCATCTGGATGCTGTATGGGTGAACGCGAGTAGGCAGTTTCTCGTCCATCAGGGCAAGCACGTTGCGTGCGCGCTCGAATCGGTCGTTGCTGAATGCGGTTAATTTCTCGCGGTCGGCTTCCGACATCGGTGCAGATGCCGAGTCGACTTCAGCCTTCACTATCACGCCCTCTTCGATGAGGCCGTTGGCAAGGTCGAGCAGAGCCGAGCGATGGGTGGTAATCATTCGGCCCACGGTTTCGTCGACGTAAGGAGCGCGTTGGTCGGGCTTCACGTCGAGGCCGCCCCAGCGGAATTTAGTGGTAACGTTTTCATACATGCGGTCGGTGTTCACGCCATATTCGCTGTGAGTTGGCGGTTCGGCCAGAATTGGAGTAACCTCGTAGGTGATGCCGGTAAGGCGCATATACGGGTCGAGGCCAATATAGTAACGGTCGGGCACTGTCATTGCGAAATAAATGGGGCGTTTCCATCCTTCAGCGGCGTTGGATGCGATGATGTCGATGGTCGACACCTTGCTCGAACTCATGGCGCCATCGCTCGAGGTATATTTCTCGTGGAGCATGTCGAGGTTGATACGGTCCTCGAGCAGCATGTCTTCGTCGGCTTCCACGATGCCGTTCTTAACCACCGATTCCTTGTCCACCGGAATATACATCACCGGATGGTTCATCATT
>JBJEKE010000287.1:0-2276 GCA_051878475.1 Muribaculaceae bacterium
GTTGGTGAAGTTGCTGCTCCAGTCGCACTGGAAAAGCACTGTATTGTCGAAACCTGATTCCTTCACGATGTCGCGGATGGTACAGATATACTCCTTGTCGGTGTCGTACGAGCCATACTCGTTCTCCACCTGTACCATAATGATAGGGCCGCCGTTTTTGTCGGTGAGTGTAGCCAACTGCTTACCCACCTCTTTCTCGAACAGGCGAACACGCTCCATAAAATATGGGTCGAGCTTGCGCAGTTGTATGTCCTTCTTTTTCAAGAGCCACCAAGGCAGGCCACCCATCTCCCACTCGGCACACACATACGGGCCGGGGCGAACTATGATTTTCATGCCATGCTTATCGGCGAGGCGGCAAAACTCGGCAATGTCATTCTGCCCGGTGAAATCGAACTCACCTTCGCGTGGCTCGTGAATGTTCCAGAACACGTACATACAAATGGTGTTCATACCCAATGCCTTGCACATCTCAATGCGGTGTTCCCAATATTCGCGAGGGATACGCGGATAATGCAACTCGGCAGCCTTGACAACAAAAGGCTGTCCATCGAGCAAAAACGAATTGGTGCCCACGCTGAAACTTCCGGTTCCTTTCACCTTGGACTCAGCCGGTGCCGCCACTGCCAGACAAGCCATAACGGCAATAGCTACAAATCTTAATAATCTCATCAGTGTCTTAGTTTTGGGTTATGTTTTGTTATGGTAATTATTTTGCCATGGTTATGCATTTACAAAAATAATGTCAATTATCGGAACAATAAAGGAATTTGCGACCGAAAACAGCGATATTTTGTTCATCGGCTCGAATTATGATTGCAATATTTATTAATTTTGCGAAAAATAACCAACGTATATAGCATGAAACTCAAGCATTATCTTGCGTCAGGCCTTTTAATTACTGCCATGACAACCAGTGCCCGCGAAGCGCGGAAACCAAACATAGTGATAATAATGAGCGACCAACAGCGCGCCGACTATTGTGGCCGCGAAGGATTCCCGCTCGACATAACTCCATACGTCGACAGCATAGCACGCCAAGGTGCTTGGTTCAGCAATGCATATACTTCGATGCCGGCAAGCAGCCCGGCACGCTGCTCGATGTTCACCGGACGCTATCCTAATGCCACCCATGTGCGCACCAACCACAATATAGCCGACATCACTTACGGCACCGACCTTATGGACGTGCTCCATGCCAACGGTTACGCCACTGCCCTCGTTGGCAAAAACCACGCCTATCTGAAAAAGTCGGATTTCGATTTCTGGACTCTTTATGGCCATTGGGGCAAGGAGAGCAAACCGGAATATCCGGGCGACCCCGAACGGAAAAAATTCCTAAGCGACTCGGTTGGACAATCGCTAACCCCATCGCCTATTCCGGTCGAAAACCAGCAGCCCTCGCGAATCATCGACGAGGCTCTCGGATTTGTCGACCGTCAATCGGCCGACAAGCCCTACTTTATGTGGATTTCGTTCCCCGAACCCCACAATCCGTTCCAAGTGTGCGAACCCTATTTCTCAATGTTCAACCCCGACAATATTCCAGCCAACCATACCTCACGCGCCGACTTGGCAAAGAAAACCGACAAATACCGCATTCTTGCCGAACTCGAGGACCAATCGTGCCCCAACCTGCTTGCCGACCTTCCTCGTCTGCGCGCCAACTATATGGGCATGATTCGTCTTATCGACGACCAAACCAAACGTTTCGTTGAATCGATGAAACAGCGCGGCGAATGGGACAACACCATTTTCATAATCCTTAGCGACCACGGCGACTTCTGCGGCGAATACGGACTTATCCGCAAAGGCGCAGGCTTGTCGGAGTCGCTCACACGTATACCTATGGTGTGGGCCGGTGGAGGAATAAAGAAGCACAACGGCGCCATGACCGATTTCGTTTCGATTACTGACATCTACCCCACTCTCTGCACTGCAATTGGCGACACCATTCCGCTCGGAGTGCAAGGGCGCAGCCTTTGGCCAATGCTCACCGGCAAAAGCTATCCAAAAGAGGAATTCAGCAGCATTATGGTTCAGCTGGGCTACGGCGGTAACGATGTGCCGCTTACCGACGACTTCACTTTCAGTCAGGAAGGCGCCATCAGCAACGGAATTGCAAAATTTGATGAGCTCAACACATGGACCCAAAGCGGAATGAGCCGCATGGTGAGACATGGCGACTGGAAACTCATAGTCGACAGCCGTGGCAACGGCGAGCTATACAACCTCAAGAGCGACCCCTACGAGCTCAACAATCTGTACAACAACAA
>JBJEKE010000288.1:0-2273 GCA_051878475.1 Muribaculaceae bacterium
CAAGCAACCGAATCCATTCTGGCCAATGCGCTGAAGACCGGACACAACGAATCCGACACTCTGCTACAGGCAATGCTCAACCTGTCGCTCACACGTGCAATCTTGGGGAAACACGACGAAAGCCGTAAGCTGCTCAGACAGGCTCTCCCGATTGTAGAACGCTCGCAACGCGCCACTGCGGCAAATGCCTACGAGCAGATTGCCGACATTTACCTGCATCTGGGCGACTCAATCGCGGGGCTGCGCGCAATACTGAAGTTCCAGGCTATCAACGATTCAATCAGCAGCGCCCTCAACGATGCCCAACTTGAAGAACTGCTCGTGCAATACGACACCGAGCGGCTTCAGCAACGCAACGACAACCTTAATCTGCTGGTCGAGAACCATCGCCTTGCCGTCATTGCCTCTGCCATAATTGCGTGTCTGCTGGTGGTGCTGGTGATAGTGCTGGTGGGACGCATGAGGCAAGACCGGAAGAAGAACCTTTGCATACAAGCCCAGAATGAGAAAATCAGGCAGCTGGAAGCACTTGAGCATCAGCGACAGCAACAGATGCTCAGCACCACTATCGACCGCAAGAACCGGGAACTCACCTCGTTTACAATGAACCATGATGCTGTGAACGAATTCCACAAGAAGCTGGCGCGAGGCCTTGCCGATGCAGTTGAGGCCCTGCCCGACAATCCTGGCAACAGCACCACCCGCAACATGGTACGCTCGCAAATTAATGCACTGAGGCTATTCAGCGATTCGGCTTTGTCAGAGGATTTCAGGATGTATTTCGACGAAGTACACCCCAACATTGTGCGATATTTGTCGGCTCGCTACCCAAATCTCACCCCAAACGATATGCGTCTGTGCGCCTTCATTTATCTTGGGCTGTCCACCAAGGAAATATCGGCGCTCACAAGCCGCGAGGTGCGCAGTGTAGAGTCGTCACGTCTGCGCCTGCGCCGTAAACTTGACATTCCCTCGGATATGCCGATAAAATCGTTTATTGATAACTTAGTAGCCGAAAATTCGGCCGATAGCACCGAAAACATACCGATTCAACCGAAGAAATGACGTAGTAATGCAGTAGTACTATTTTTGGAACTGCGCCGCAGCAAATGTAGTTTTGCCGATGTGTTTCTAATCCAAAATTATGTGTTAATCAAAATTCTTCGCATTATGAAATCAATGTTGGCACTTATTCCTGCCCTCTCGCTGATGGCTGCGCCTATTGCCGCCGAAAATGTGGTGATGAGCGAATCATTCGACTCGCAGGATGCCTTTAACCAATGGGAAATTATCGACAACAATGGAGGCCGCACATGGGAATTCCTCAACGGAACTGCGGCATACATGCTCGATTATCAGACCGGACTGCCGGGCGACGACTGGCTTATCTCAAATACGTTCACTCTCGAGGCTGGGAAGGCGTACGACCTGAGCCTGTATATGCGTGTGATGACCAAGCCCGAAAGCCTGCGCATTTGCCTCGGCACAGCCCGCACACCCGATGCCATGACCAAAGTAATTGCAGATTTCACCGATGTTAATTCCGATGTAACCGGCAACAAAGAATATCTGGTATCTGTGGCTGAAACAGGCGAATACTATCTTGGATTTTATGCCTACAGCAAGCCCAATGGTCATCGAGTTGAAGTTGACAACATAATTATCGCCGAATATGGCGATTCCAGACTTCCGGCTGCAGTGACAAATCTAACGATTACACCGGGTGCCGACGGCGCTCCATCGGCCGAAGTTACCCTTGTAGCGCCATCGCTCGACATTGTTGGCAATGAGTTGATTTCGCTCGGTAGAATCGATGTTTTTCGTGATGAGCAGTTGGTGAAATCGTTCGATGTGCCCGCTATGGGTAGTACCGTTTCATTCAACGATACCGACCTTCCTGATGGATTAGCCACATATTCGGCCGTTGCCGCCAACGAATACGGAACAAGCAAGCCTGTAAGTGCCACCGAATATATAGGAGTTGACTCTCCCGAACCGGTAAAATCGTTCGTGGCAAAAGCTAATCGCGACCAGAGCGTAACACTTACATGGGAGGCACCAACCGCCAGCGTGAATGGTGGATATGTTGATTTCTCCGCCATTTCTTATTCGATAGTGCGCAGTGATGGTGTCGATATCACCGGCGATTTCACCAATTGCACATTCACCGACCCTCGACCGGTGGCATCGGGCCAGAGCACTATAAGCTATGACATCACAGCATCCTTCCGTAACCATAATTCAAAGTCGGTATCAACAAATACAGTACTCTG
>JBJEKE010000289.1:0-9299 GCA_051878475.1 Muribaculaceae bacterium
TGCGAGGTCTGTTTGCCATTGCCGGCGATTTGCAGAACACCGAAACCGGAATATCGCTTTACGACATCTTCACAGCCGACGAACTCTTCGACCTGTGGCAGATTGGCAATTTCTATAACTACGTAACTTACGGCCCGGCACCGGTGAATGGTGGCCTGATAGCTGCAACAGCCAAGAATCTGCTGTCGGAAATCATTGAGAGTGCAGACAAAGCCATTGCCGATGGCGGCAATGGAGCAACATTGCGATTTGGCCACGATGGCAACATAACTCCGCTGGTGGCGTTGATGCATCTCGAAGGCGGATATGGCCAGCAGACCAATCCTGACTTGTTCTATTCGGCTTGGTGTAATTTCCAGGTGAGCCCCATGGCGTCGAATGTGCAAATTGTGTTTTTCAGGAACAAGGCCGGCGACGTTTTAGTCAAGTTTTTGCACAACGAACGCGAGGTGGCAATCCCCATCGACACCGATATTGCTCCATATTATCATTGGAACAGGGTGAAGGCATATTTCAAGGATATTTTATCGTCATTGGCTGCCATAAACTGACGAATAGGCATAAATGTGCGGCAAATGGCGCTAAAATGATTGAAAAAAGGCGGGAAATAGTTATCTTTACACCTTAAAATGATAACTAAGCTTTTATGCCTGTCAACGATATACACAACGACATTGTCCACCATGTGCTTGTGATTGATGGTGCCATGGGTACCATGATTCAGCGCCGTGGGCTCTCTGAATCCGATTTCCGCGGCACCGCCTTTGCCGACAGCAGATGCCGCCTGCAAGGCTGCAACGATGTGCTGGTGGTTACACAGCCATCTGTAATAGCCGATATCCATCGCCAATATCTCGATGCCGGAGCCCATATAATTGAGACTAATACTTTCAATGCCAACACCATATCACTCGGCGAATATGGAATTGCCGATGAAGCCTATCGCATCAGCCGCGCCGGTGCCGAGGTGGCTTGTGGCGCTGTACGGCAATGGCTTGAGGAACATCCGGGATGCAGCGGACGATATGTAGCAGGTAGCATCAGCCCCACAAACAAGAGCCTTTCACTATCGCCGAACGTTGAGGATGCAGCTGCGCGCGCAATCACTTGGAGTGAACTTGCATCGGCCTACGAGCCCCAGATTCGCGGCTTGATTGATGGTGGTGTCGACCTTCTGCTGGTTGAAACGGTGTTCGATACGCTTAACGCCAAGTGTGCACTCCACACAGCCACTCGTGTGATGAACGAAATGGGACGCCAAGTGCCTATGATGCTGTCGGTGACGCTTACCGAGAGCGGCCGCACTCTCAGCGGGCAGACGGTTGAGGCTATGCTGTCAAGTGTGTCGAACTTCAATCTACTGTCTGTCGGGTTTAACTGTGGCTTCGGCGCTGAGCGGCTCGTGCCTTATATCTACCATTTGGCTGCCGTCACCACCCACTGTATTTCGCTTTATCCGAATGCCGGATTGCCAAACGAGATGGGCGAGTACACTGAATCGCCCGAAACGATGGTTGCGCACCTGAAACCGTTGCTTGCCGACGGAAAAATAAATATTGTGGGTGGATGCTGCGGCACCACTCCCGAACATATTGCTGCCATTGCCCGTGCTGTTGACGGAATGAAACCTTTTGTTCCGGCTGAGACTGCCCAGGAACTGGTGCTAAGTGGGCTTGAGACGCTGAAAGTGTCGCACGACGTGAATTTCATTAACATCGGCGAGCGATGCAATGTTGCCGGTAGCCGGAAATTCTTGCGCCTCATCAAGGAGCACAATTATGGCGAGGCGGTATCCATTGCCCGCGCGCAGGTAGAGAACGGTGCACAAATTATCGATATCAATATGGACGATGGCATGATTGATGCCGTGAGCGAGATAACCACATTTATAAATCTCATTTCTTCCGATCCCGATATTGCCCGCGTGCCGATAATGATCGACACATCAGATTGGAAAGTGGTGGAGCATACCCTGCCATTGCTTCAAGGTAAGGGCATTGTGAACTCCATCAGCCTGAAAGAAGGGGAGGAACGATTCATTGAGCACGCCAGGTTTATCAATGGCATGGGTGCCGCCATGGTGGTGATGGCTTTCGACGAGCAGGGCCAGGCTACTACCTACGACCGAAAAGTGGAAATATGTCGCCGCTCATATGATATCCTGACCCAAAAGGTGGGAGTGCGTGGCTGCGACATTATTTTCGATCCCAACGTGCTTGCTGTGGCAACCGGCATATCCGAACACAACGATTATGCCCGCGACTATATCAATGCCACACGATGGATAAAGCAGAATCTTCCCGGAGCCAAGGTGAGCGGCGGAATCAGTAACCTGTCGTTCTCGTTCCGCGGCAACGATTTCGTAAGGCAGTCGATGCATTCGGTGTTTCTGTACTATGCCATCAAGGAGGGCTTGGATATGGCTATCGTGAACGCCGGAAGCATAATCCCGTTCGATGATGTGCCCGAAGTGTTGCGCCATAGCATAGAGCGGGTGTTTTTCAACCCGTCCGACGATGCTGTCGACGAACTGGTGCGCATTGCCGCCAACTATGCTAAGGATAAGATTGCCGTGGCAGAGGAATCTCACGAACAAATCGACAACCCGGTTGAGGCTCTTAAAAATGCCATAATCCGTGGCCGCAACGACAATATCGAGCAACTGCTTGAGATGAGCCTCAACGCTATAGGCTCGGCATTCCACGTGATTGATGGGCCTCTGATGGACGCCATGAACTGCGTGGGCGAACTATTTGGCGCAGGCAAACTGTTTCTGCCGCAGGTGGTGAAGAGTGCCCGCACCATGAAGGAGGCAGTGAAATGGCTCAATCCGTATATTGAACAGGAAAACAGCAACAGCCAGCGTGCATCGCACCGCATTGTGCTCGCCACGGTGAAAGGCGATGTACACGATATTGGCAAGAACATTGTGTCGGTGGTTATGCGCTGCAATGGCTTTGAGGTGGTGGATTTGGGCACTATGGTGCCCGCCGAACAAATACTCGACGAGGCCGAACGCTGCAAGGCCGATGTAATAGGTCTGAGCGGCCTCATCACACCGTCGCTCAACGAGATGTGTAATGTGGCTTCGCTGATGCAGCAACGTGGCATGCGTTTGCCGTTGATGGTGGGCGGTGCCGCCGCATCAGAAATCCACACTGCAGTTAAGATTGCACCTTGCTATTCAGGTCCTGTAATCTATACTCACAACGCCGCCATGGTGCCGGTTGAGGCAAAGGCGGTGCTCGACGACTGTGAAGGCTATTCGGTGCGTCTTGCCGAACGTCAACAGGCAATGCGCAAGCGCCATATGGTGGCCAAGTCGCTTGTTACGTTGGAGCAGGCGCGCAGTCGTGCTCTCAAAATTGACTGGGAGTCGTTCGTTCCATGTGTGCCGATCGTCGATAAGGCAACCATAGCCATTGATATCGACGACATTCGTGGATTCATTAACTGGCGTCCTTTCTTTGTGGCTTGGAAACTCGATGCTGCATATGCACATATTGCCGATATAAAAGGATGTGATTGCAATAAGGCGGCATGGCTCGCTTCGCAGCCCGGGAACAAGGTTTTGGAGGCAGCATCGGCAATGCAACTGTATAAGGAGGCGATACGGGCTGTCGATGATATAGCCGCTCGAGCATCAAAGAGCATAAAGGCGTCTGTGGCATTCTGGAAAGTCCGCTCAAAAGATGATTGCCTGGTGTTCGACGGACAGAATGTAATCATCCCTATGCTCCGCCAGCAGAAAGATGAGACAGTTACGCTCTCGTTGGCCGATTTCGTTTCGCCAAAGGGAAATGATTATGTGGCAACGTTTGCTGTGACTGTAGGCGATGGAATTGCCTCGCTTATCGAGCAGAAGAAATCCGAAGGCGACGACTATTTGGCTATGGTTTACGAAACCGTTGCAGCGCGCCTGGTGGAGACGTCGGCTGAATATTTTCATCGCAAGGTGGCACGCGATATTTGGCGATATGCCGAAACTGAGGATGCCTCTATAGGCATTCGTCCAGCTGTGGGATATCCGTCGATGCCCGACCAATCGGTGATTTTCGATATCAATCGCCTGATGCCCCTCGATCCGATTGGCATCAGCCTCACAGAGAACGGCGCAATGAGTCCGTCGGCAAGTATTTGCGGTATGATTTTTGCTAATCCGGCGAGCCGATACTTTGTGATTGACGGAATCGATAATGAAGCGCGAGCCCGCTATGCCTCAATTCGAGGCTTTGGCGACGATGAAATAGCCAAATGGCTGAAAATATGATTATTATATAGAACTATTAATGCCAACGACCTTGGACGCTATTGTCCGAGGTCGTTGCCGTTGTTGAGGCTTTTCACAATGGCTTTTGTCTTGCTGTCGATTTCGTAAACCACGCCTTTGTGAAGCGGCAGAGTGTAGAACACTGAGAATGCTCCGTTAATTCGTTGTGTGCGTGGACCGAATCCGGGGATATACCAAGGCTCGCCGTGTATATCCTTTGAAGAATTGAATATGAATCGGTAACGGAAATTCCAGCCCATCGATATGTTATTCACAATTTTCACTCTCAACCCGAGGAAGATCTCGCCCCAAAGTACATTCGAGCTGATTCCGTCGACGTCGATAACCTGGCTCTCGCCCCAATAGTCGGAGCTGAGCGATACATTCTTTAAACTGTATTTGAATGGGCTGAAACCCATAACGAAACCTGCCGTAAAGCGGTAGTCGGGGTCGCTGTTGTATAGGAAGTTGTAGGAGCCTCCGAGTTTTCCATATATGCTCAACGGCACTTTGTAGGTGTAGTTGTATCCGTCGGGAGTGTAGTTGGCATATCCCAGACCAACTTCGGCGATGGCATTGTATCGATTGTGAAATGACATCTCGGCTGAGAATCCTGTAATGCCATATTTCTGGCCGAAAAGCCTGAGCAGCGTATCCCAAAGGTCGACGCCGAAAGTGAGGCTATAGATACGTGGATATTTGTTTTTCGGAAGTTTTACAGTGTCCTCGCGAGCTGCAATCTCGTCGGGCATCTCGAAAATTGAGTCGCCAAACACTAATGATGGCTCAATGTTTTTGTCAAGGAGTTCCTTGGCAGCCTTTTTCCCCTCAACGGTCTGGATGGTGCTTTTTTTCTGCTCAACGGGAGTCACCTTTCGCTGAGCCACAAGCATCGAACTGCCGACGGATGAAATCGTCAGGAGCAAAGCGAGAGCAATATGTCGGCAATTACGGGGCATGGGCAGTTTAGTTGGAATTTGAAGTCCTGAAGTATATTTCGATAGTCTGACTGTCGACGTTGGTGATTTGCATCGTTGGGATAGCCACCGAGTCGATAAGGTGCGATGTGCAGTTGAAGTCTTTGATGTTGAATATATACATCACGCCACACTCTTTGCTGGCAAAAAACGGCACGGGGTCGTAGTTGATGGTAAGGGTGTCGTTAAGTTGCGGATAGTTGAGTGCCTTCTGCTCGTATCGGAAACAGAACTGCACTGTGGAGGCGTTGATGCGGAAAGGCATGTACACCTGCTTTACTCCACGTCCGTTGCTTACGAGCATCGAGTCGTTGGGGGCGCCAACACCGAACACCGAGATGCTGTCAATCGACACTTCTTTCTTGGTGGCAGAGTCGTAGAAGCCGGCCAACCCAATGCTGTTGCGGTTGTCGAGGCATTCGCCGGTGCATGCAGCCATTGCTGCCAGAAGCAGCAATGACAATGCAGGAATAATTGACTTTTTCAGCGCACTCACACCCATTCAATAATCTGCTCAATCGGTTTGCGTTGTTTTGTTGGGACGTTGCATTCGTCGGCAGGATAGCCGATGGGCAGAATTGCAATTGCTTCGAGCCCTTTGTCGAGATTGAGAGCCTCGTTGAGTGCCTGTGGATTGAAATTGCACACCCAACATGTGCCCAAGCCCAGCGAAGTGGCAGCTAAGCACATATGCTCAATGGCTATCGAAAGGTCGACATCGGTGTGGTCCTTGTTGTCGAAGTTGGCGCGATGCCATGCTTCGCTGTGATTGCCCACAGCCACAATGAAAGCCGGGGCTGTGTTAATCCAATCGCGGCTATAGGTAGCTGCAATTGCCTTACGAGCCTTGTCGGATATTGCAATTATGAATTTCCATGGCTGCTTATTGCATGCCGATGGCGCAATGTGGGCAGCCTCGACCACCTTTCGCAGCTCGTCGTTCGAGGGTAGCAATGGCTTGTAGCTACGGCACGAGAAGCGTTCTTGCGCAAGTTGTATGAAATCGTTGTATGTCATGATGTCAGTCGGTGATTTCGTCGTTAATTTCGTAATGGTTGCGCCCTTGTGCGTTGCGGGCAATAAGTTCGCCAATGAATCCGGCCAGGAACAGCTGTGTGCCGATAATCATGGAGGTGAGCGAGAGGAAGAAATATGGAGAGTCGGTTACCAGATGGTATGGCTGTCCGCTATACATGAAATAGAGTTTCATGGCGCCCACCACTATGGTGGCAATAAAACCGAGCAGGAACATAATGCTGCCGAGGAATCCGAAGAAGTGCATCGGCTTGGCTCCGAAACTCGACATGAACCAGAGTGTGAACAGGTCGAGGTAGCCGTTGACAAAGCGGTTCAACCCAAATTTCGATGTGCCGTATTTGCGGGCTTGATGGTGAACCACCTTTTCGCCTATCTTCTTGAATCCCACGCTTTTGGCAAGGTAAGGGATATAGCGGTGCATGTCGCCGTAAACCTCGATGTGCTTTACCACTTCGTTGCGGTAGGCTTTAAGTCCACAGTTGAAGTCGTGAAGCTTGATGCCACTCACTTTCCGTGCAGTAGCATTGAACAATTTTGTGGGAATGGTTTTCGACAGGGGGTCGTAGCGTTTCTTTTTCCATCCCGATACGAGGTCATATCCCTCGACGGTAATCATTCGGTAGAGTTCAGGAATTTCGTCGGGGCTGTCCTGTAGATCGGCATCCATGGTAATCACCACATCGCCCTTTGCGCGGGCAAACCCGGTGTTAAGCGCAGGCGACTTGCCGTAGTTGCGGCGGAAGCTGACGCCTTTCATGCAGGGATTGGTTTCATGGAGTTTGTTGATGACATTCCACGAATTGTCGGTACTTCCGTCGTTTACGAAAATCACCTCGTATGAGAATTTGTTGTCGTTCATCACACGTTCTATCCATTGTGCGAGTTCGGGAAGCGATTCAGCTTCGTTGAACAGAGGAACTATAACCGATATATCCATATGTGAAAATTGGAAATTAATGTTTGCGTTTCTTGAAAATGCTTAAAGCAATAGCAGTTAATAATGACAACACCGAACCAAAGAACGATGTGCCCCAAAGCATTGTCATTGCAATTTGGATTGGCGAAGGGAGCATATGCGAGTCGCGCAATTGCTTCAGCTGGGCAATGAAGTCGTTGTTTAATGCTGCCGGGGCTTTTTCTACTGCTTCGATGGTGCCGTTTATCTGATTTGTTATCAGATCGGGGTCGATGTATTGCATGTATAGATACGACACTATTGCACATATGAGCGAAGCGTAGAGAAACAGCAGGATTCCGTACATCCACAGCACCGACAGCTGTGCCATGCCTTGGCAGCTTCGACTGAACCGAACAATGGCCCATATGCCGACAAATGGCAATGCCAGCAACATCAGCAGGCCAATGTGGCCCAGCACAAGCACCTCGGTGCTGAAAATTGATGCCATGAATATGGCACTTAAGTATAATCCGAGGAACAATCCATCGTTGGCAGCACGGCGATTAAACGATTCAACCATTATAGTTTGCTGTTATCATTATATCGTGCAAAAATAATGAAAAACATTGAGAATATGCTCCTGAGAGCCGAAAAAGTGGAATTAGATATAGTATTCGATAGCTTCGGCAATTCCGGCACGGATGGCATATTTTGTGGCCTCGTATGTGCTGTTCACCTCAAGTTTGTGGAATATGTTTTTCTTGTGTGTTATGATGGTGTGGATGCTCGAATTGCGCAGGGAGGCAATTTCCTTTGCCGTTTTGCCTTGTGCCAGAAGCCGTAGAATGTCGGTTTCGGTGTTGGTGAGCATCGATTTCTCAGGGGGGATATTGCGCTGGGTGTGTAGCAAATCGCTTATTTCCTTCGAATAATACTGTTGGCTGTCAGTTGCAGCGTTGATTGAACTTTTGATGTCGGCAATGGGAGCATCCTTCATTACTATGCCGAACTGCTTTTCGAGAGCAATGCGCCTTATGAATCCTTCGGCCAGTTCGGCTGAGAATACAACCCAATTGGCATCGGCAAACCTGTGAGCAATGTTCAGGAGGTTGTCGATGCCGTTGAAGTTGAAAAGAGGGTAGTCGATAATCACCACAGTCTTGCCTTCGGCCGTGGCAAGTCCATCGATGAGTTGTATCTTGTCATGAACATCGATTACCACGGCGTCGGGATGTATCTCAGTCACTATGGCATGCAGTGCCAGTGCTGTGATGTCCTGATTGTCTGCTATTATGAAAGTTATCTGTTGGCTCATTTACAATGGGTAATCGTCGAATGCGTAAAGCACGGTCGAAAGATATCGCTCGCCGGTGTCGGGGAGAAGTGCCACGATGGTTTTCCCTTCGTTTTCGGGACGTTTGGCAATCTGGATTGCGGCATATGCGGCAGCTCCGGCTGATATGCCCACCAGCAATCCCTCAGACTTTGCAAGAGCCCGAGATGTGGCTATGGCATCGTTGTCGGCAACGGGGAGTATCTCGTCGGCAATTTCCTGATTGAAGTTGGTTGGCTTGAATCCTGCACCGATGCCTTGAATCTTGTGCGGTCCGGGATTGCCGCCTGAGAGCACTGGCGAACTTGCCGGTTCAACGGCAACGGCTTTGATTGCAGGATTGTGAGCCTTGAGCCCTTTTGCAGTACCGCTAAGGGTTCCACCTGTGCCAACACCTGCCACGAAGAAGTCGATGTTTCCATCGGTGTCGTTCCAAATCTCTTCGGCTGTTGTTACTTCATGAATGGCTGGGTTGGCAGGATTGTCGAATTGTTGGAGAATCACTGAGCCGGGATTTTCGCGGCGGAGTTCTTCGGCGCGTTCAATAGCCCCCTTCATTCCTTTAGCGCCTGGGGTCAGCACCAATGTGGCACCTAATGCCTTTAGCAGGCTTTGTCGCTCTATGCTCATGGTTTCGGGCATGGTGAGAATCAGATTGTAGCCTTTCACCGATGCCACCCATGCCAGCCCGATTCCGGTGTTGCCGCTGGTGGGCTCAATGATAATTGCTCCAGGTTTCAAAAGGCCTTTACGCTCGGCGTCGGTTATCATTGCCAGGGCTAT
>JBJEKE010000290.1:0-2267 GCA_051878475.1 Muribaculaceae bacterium
TCCTTCTGCTTGTGGTAATTGCTGGTGCAGTGTTGCTCGTTCAGGGTACTCGCAAAGTGCCCGTACAGTATGCAAAACGCATTGTAGGCAACAAGCAGTATGGTGGTGCCCGTCAGTACATCCCATTGAAGGTTAATGCAGCCAACGTGATGCCTATCATCTTTGCCCAGGCAATCATGTTCATCCCGCTCGGACTTGCAGGCTTCAATCCCGGCGATTCTACAGGCTTCTTCGGCTCCATCACACGTGCCCTCACCGATATGCACGGATTCTGGTATAATGCAGTTTACTTCCTTATGATCATTGCTTTCACTTATTTCTATACAGCAATCACTGTCCGTCCGACAAATATTGCTGAAGAGCTAAAGCGAAACAATGGATTCATCCCAGGTATCAAGCCCGGAAAGATGACCTCCGACTATCTCGACTCAATCATGTCGCGAATCACACTCCCTGGCTCTATCTTCCTTGGCATTGTTGCCATTATGCCTGCATTTGCTAACCTTTGCGGTGTCAACCAGCAATTCTCGCAATTCTTCGGCGGAACATCGTTGCTCATCCTCGTTGGTGTAGTGCTCGACACTCTCCAACAGATCGAGAGCCACCTTATGATGCGCCACTACGACGGATTGCTCAAGTCTGGCAAGATAAAAGGCCGCACCACCGGCGCAGCTTATTAATAGATACAGTTTTATATTTCTACGATGATATACTTAAAGACACTCGAAGAAATTGAACTCATGCGCGAAGCTAACACCCTCGTCAGCCGCACACTTGGCGAAGTAGCCAAGTGGGTGGCTCCCGGTGTAACTACACTTCGCCTCGATACCATTGCCCGCGAGTTTATTCAGGACAACGGCGGAATTCCCGCGTGTCTGGGCTATGGCGGTTTCCCGGGTACGCTTTGTATTGAAGTAAATGAGACCGTTGTCCATGGTTTCCCCTCGAACTACGCACTGCGCGATGGCGACATCATCGGCACCGACTGTGTGGTAGAGAAGAACGGCTTCTGCGGCGATATGTGCTACACATTTGCCGTCGGAGACGTCGACCCCAAGGTGCTGGAGCTCTGTAAGGTTACGCGCCGTTCGCTCGACCTCGGTATTGAGGCATGCAAGGAGGGAAAACGCATTGGCGACGTGGCTAATGCAATCCAGACATTCTGCGAGCATCACGGCTATTCGGTGGTTCGCGAGATGTGTGGTCATGGAATCGGCAAGAAGATGCACGAAGATCCCGAAGTGCCCAACTACGGGCGCCGCGGAACCGGCCCGCTCATCAAGAACGGAATGTGCATTGCAATAGAGCCGATGATCAACCTTGGCAGCAAGAACATCGTCATCGAGCGTGACGGATGGACCTGCCGAACCAAGGACCGCAAGCCCTCGGCTCACTTTGAACACACCGTCGCCGTAATTGACGGTGCTGCTCAGCCGCTCACAACCTTCAGTTTCATCGAGGAAGTACTTGGTGACAAATCATTTTAAGTTTATCTATGGCAAAGCAAGCTGCAATCGAACAAGATGGCGTTATCGTCGAAGCTCTCTCAAATGCAATGTTCCGTGTGGAACTTGAAAACGGGCATGAAATCACGGCTCACATCTCCGGAAAGATGCGGATGCACTACATCAAGATTCTTCCCGGCGATAAGGTGAAGGTGGAGATGTCGCCATATGACCTTACTAAAGGTCGAATAGCATTCAGATATAAATAAAAAAAAGAATATCACATTATGAAAGTAAGAGCATCAATTAAGAAGCGCAACGAAGATTGCAAAATCGTACGTCGCAAAGGAAGGTTGTATGTTATTAACAAGAAAAACCCTAAGTATAAACAACGTCAAGGATAATTTTATTATCTTTGCAAAAAATATTGTATAACAGAATATGGCAGTAAGAATTGTCGGGGTTGACTTGCCCCAAAACAAAAGAGGCGAAATTGCCTTGACCTACATTTTCGGTATCGGCCGTAGCGCAGCCAACTCAATCCTGAGCAAGGCTGGTGTAGACAAAAACATCAAAGTCAAAGACTGGTCGGACGATCAGGCAGCAAAAATTCGTGAAGTAATCGGTGCCGACTACAAGGTTGAAGGCGACCTTCGCAGTGAAATCCAGCTTAACATCAAGCGTCTTATGGATATCGGTTGCTATCGCGGCATCCGTCACCGTCTCGGCCTTCCGGTTCGTGGTCAGAGCACCAAGAACAACGCCCGTACCCGCAAGGGACGCAAGAAAACTGTTGCTAACAAGAAGAAAGCTACTAAATAA
>JBJEKE010000291.1:0-2260 GCA_051878475.1 Muribaculaceae bacterium
TAGGACGCAAGATTTTCATTCTTGAAAGAGCAGTTCGATTCTGCTATGGGCTACAGCAAGCGAGTGTGTCATATTGTTATGGCACGCTCGCTTTCCCCGTATCCATACTCTTGGCCCGGCGCTATCGCCTCGGCATGCGATATTGGATGCGCAGCGTTTTGCTCAAATGCGATAAATGTATTACATTTGCAAAGTCGAAGCCGCGCCTCAGCAGAGGCGAATGGCTGAGAATGCCCTTGTAGTTCAACGGATAGAATAGAAGTTTCCTAAACTTTTGATAGCAGTTCGATTCTGCTCGGGGGTACATTTGTGCGTTAATCATCTATGCGTCAGATGATTAACGCTTTGTTTTTGTGTCTTGCCGGAGAGGTGGCTGACGGTCTGCGTTAACAATCTATTGAAATAATTATGTTAGTTTTTAAGCTTTTTCTTGTTTTTTCCAATAATATGATGTTACTTTGGATCAGTTTTTTCATAGGATTAGATTTTTAAGGTTTACTGCATTGGGAATGTCGTGACGATATTCCCAATGTTATTTAATATAATCTGCTAACCAGCTCATTAAGTATTGATAATTGAAATGTGGCTTTGCGTTCTGAATTATTGCCGTATATAGAATTACGTCGATTTTGGCGGATGAATATTTATGGGTATTTTTGCAGCGCACGAGCAAGATAAACTAACGGAACAGATGTCAAATTTTAATCTACATATTCTTGGGTGCGGTTCGGCCAAGCCAACGTTGCGTCATAATCCCACGAGCCAGGTGGTGGAGCATAACGGCAACCTATTCATGGTTGACTGTGGCGAGGGGGCACAGACCATGATGGCGAGGATGCACCTGCGCATGTCGCGATTGCAGCATATATTCATCAGCCATCTGCACGGCGACCACTGTTTCGGTCTGCCCGGCCTGGTGTCGACCATGGCACTTCATGGCAAAGGGGGCTCAATAACTATCCACATATTCAAAGATGGAGCCGAGCTGTTCGGCAATATGTTCCGATATTTTGTGCGCGACATACCCATGCAGATTAATTTCGACATCATAGAATACGGTAACAATGTGATTTATGAAGACTCGGCGCTGAAAATAAGCACCATACCGCTTAAGCATCGTGTGCCCGCCGTGGGCTTTCTGTTTGAGGAGAAGCCGAAGCTGCGCCACATAAACGGCGAAATGGCAAAGTTTCATCAAGTGCCGCTGTATATGATGAACAGCATTCGCGAGGGCGCCGACTATGTTAAGCCCGACGGGACTGTCGTGGCCAATTCCATACTTACCACTGCGCCCACTCCGGCGGTGAAATATGCCTATTGCAGCGACACCATGCCTGCTTCGAAGATTGCCCCGGTGGTGGAGGGCGTCGGCTGGATGTATCACGAGGCGACATATGCCAACGACAATATCCGTGCTGCCCGCGAACGCTTCCACAGCACTGCCGAGCAGGCTGCAACACTTGCACGCGATGCCAATGTGGGCAATCTGATAATCGGTCACTATTCATCGCGCTACGACGACGAGACGGTGCTGCTCAACGAGGCTCGAGCTGTGTATCCTCGCACCATCCTTGCATGCGAAGGAATGCATATCGACCTGTCGAAAGGATTTGATTCCCAAAATCTCAGATAATATCAGTATCTTTATGCCCGAATCTGGTGTCAGCTCCGCCTTTGGACCGGCATCATAAACCATTATTCTGATAAGCAATGAACTGTAAACTCGAATTTCCGGCAACTATAAATTATACGGTGCAACTGCCGGCATCGAAAAGCATCAGCAACCGAGTGTTGATACTAAATGCCCTGAGCGGCGGTAGCTGCACCCTCGACAATGTGGCGCAGTGCGACGACACCCGCTCGATGCTCGCCGCGCTGGCTGACCGCTCCGGTATGGTGAACATCGGTGCTGCCGGTACGGCAATGCGTTTCCTCACCGGATACTTTGCATCGCTCGACGGCCGAGAAACCTTAATCGACGGCAGCGAGCGAATGCGTCACCGCCCGATTGGCATCTTGGTGGAGGCCCTGCGCAGTTGCGGTGCCGAGATTGAGTATGCCGGCGAAGACGGATTCCCTCCCCTCAAGATTTCCGGTCGCCAATTGGCCTACGGATCAACTCTTAATATTCCCGGAAGCGTCAGCTCGCAATACATATCGTCGTTACTGATGATAGCCCCAACGCTGAGCAGTGGTCTGGCGATACATCTCACCGGCCATATGCTGTCGGTCCCTTATATTGACATGACATTGGCTCTGA
>JBJEKE010000292.1:0-2253 GCA_051878475.1 Muribaculaceae bacterium
CACTTCAGCCCCAACCGATGATTTTGTGCGCGACATTGACATCCACACGCTTCTGCCGCAGCAGGAGCCAATGGTGATGATAGGTAAACTGATGCATTTTGATATGCAGCGCACCGTAACTTGCACCACCATAGCACACGGCAACATCTTCGTTGATGCAGATGGACGTTTTTCGCCATCGGGCATTATTGAGAACATCGCACAGACCTGTGCAGCACGCATAGGATACATCAACCGATATATCAACCACCGTGGAATCCAGATTGGATTCATCGGCAGCATCAGCCACCTGTCGATTGCCGAACTCCCTGCTGCCGGACAAACCATTGTAACCACTGTTGATATAGGTGAGGAGATTTTCGGGATGATTCTCGCTCATGCCACCGTTGTTGCGGATGGCCATGCTATAGCCGAAACCGATATAAAAATTGCTGTAAGAGATGAAGAAGTTAACAGTTAGCAAAGAATTCGAAATACGATTTTCGGAGGTCGACTCGATGAAGGTGGTGTGGCACGGCTCGTATCCTCTCTATTTCGAGGATGCCCGCGAATATTTTGGCCACAAGACCGGACTTGGCTATTCTGAGTTCATTGCCAACGGGGTATATGCCCCAATTGTAGAATTAAACATCAAATACCATCGACCGTTGATCTATGGCATGAAACCGCGCATCGACATTACATATATCCCCACTGAATCGGCCAAGATTGTATTTGAATATGCCATTTTCGACACTGCCACGGGTGAGTTGATGGCATCGGCCCGCAGCATGCAGGTGTTCACCGGTACCGACTACCAACTTTTGCTCGATAATCCCGAATTCTACCGCAACTGGAAACAGGAACATCAGGTGTTATAAACATGCAGATTCTCGCAACCAACATAACATCGCCGCTGGGAGCAACTACAGCCGAAAACTATGCCGCTGTGAGCAGTGGCTTGTCGGCAATTACCTACCACAACCATAGGTTTGGCATCCCCGAACCGTTTGTGGCTTCGTTGTTCACCGACGAACAGAATGCAGCCATGGCAATCGACGGATTGTCGCGGTTTGAGGCGTTGGTTGTGCACTCGGCAGCCGAGGCGCTGTCGCACACTTCGATAAATGTGGCATCGGAACGCACTGTGTTGATACTCAGCACCACAAAAGGAAACATCGAGTGCCTTGAGCAGCACTCGTCGCAGTTGCGTCTGTCGCCTGTCGAAGCTGCACAGGTCATTGCCCGACATCTTGGTGTCAGTACCACTCCGATAGTGGTGAGCGATGCCTGCATATCGGGCGTAGCGGCCCAGGTTACGGCTCTGAGACTCATCGACAGTGGCGAATATGACTACGCCATAGTGTGTGGTGCCGATTGCCAGTGCCGATTTATTGTTTCGGGCTTCCAATCGCTGAAGGCATTGTCGCCTGAGCCATGCCGGCCTTTCGACATTGAGCGTCTTGGACTCAATCTCGGTGAAGCGGCAGCTACCATAGTGTTTGGCCGCTCCGTCGATTCTGCCGATTCGTGGCATGTAATTTCCGGAGCCATACGTAACGATGCTTTTCACATCAGCAGTCCATCGCCAAAGGGTATAGGCTCGCTTATGGCACTTCAGGCTGTTGCACACCACGGACAAAAGCTTGCCACGGTAAGTGTTCACGGTACAGCAACGATGTATAATGATCAGATGGAGTCGAAAGCTGTTTCGCAAGCCGGGCTTTCTGATGTGCCGATTACTGCTCTAAAGGGCTATTTTGGCCATACAATGGGTGCAGCGGGCATACTCGAAACCATTATCACTGCCGCTGCTCTTGCTGATGGCGTGGTGCTTCCGATAAAGGGATTTGCCGAACCGGGTGTGAGCGGTTGCATGAATCTGTCGTCATCGAAAAGATGTGCTGAGGACTATGGATTTGTGAAGCTTATGTCGGGTTTCGGAGGCTGTAACGGTGCCGTGGCTCTTGATTATGGGCGTTGGAAAACCCCACGGCCGGCGACTCCGGAATATTGTCTGGCACATTCTGTGCTGCTGAAGCCCGATGGGGTGGATGTTGATGGCAATCGGCTCGATACTACTTCTTCGGGTGTGGAACTGTTAACCGAAATCTATAAGAGCCATATAGACAATTATCCTAAATATTATAAGATGGACCGCCTTGCCCGTCTGGCTTTCGTTGCTGCTCAATTGCTTGTTGCAGCCGATTCGGAATATGAGATTTCACATCCGGCCGACACAGCCGTGGTTATGTTCAACCGTTCGTCGTCGTC
>JBJEKE010000293.1:0-9246 GCA_051878475.1 Muribaculaceae bacterium
TTACGTTCAGGAATGGTGTCGTGTAGTGCCAACATCAATGAATAATGTTAAGAAATACGTAGATGCACATGATGGTGACCGTTATCTTTGGTGTGCATGGCCATCGTCAATAGGCGAAAAGAAAGCGGATATCGATGCAATATTCAGCAAATCTGTAACCGAACATCCGGTATGCATCAATGTGCTTTCAGGTTATTATATAACTGATAACCATAAAGTCTCACTTGTGCCATTTAAGGAATATATGGCTACAGGTCAGAATGACATTAGACCATCAGGACAGGGAAATGGCGGAAACTTTGCCGGGTTGGCAGCCGATCTGAATACATACGTTTACGGTAAATTGCAAAATGATGCTTACGGAGTGGGGCCACTTGGATTGGTTCAAGTTGACTTTATCGGAGCCACTGAGTCCGACTTTGATTCGTACGATACCGACAATTATAACACCGACCATGCCGCTGCAGCCACCGCATCGCAGAATCTGGTGCCATTTATCGCAATGAACAATTTCCGGTTCCCGATGTTGCGTGACGAAAGTGTGCAGATGAGCACCACAAATGAAAAGGTTGACCAATCAATTGAAGGAGAATAATCATGACAGTATTTAAGTATGCAGATACTTAGCCCTAAGGTTGGCGAGGCCGGTAATGTCAAAATAAGGCATTATCTGGCCTCGCTGCCTATATTGCTAAATAGCAGATTGATTCGTATGGAATGTTTAGAGTTTGACTAAAAAGGATTAATCATAATTAATCAATATCATATTTATTGACAGAATCTGAATGTTGTCTGTCAAAAATTACGCAAATAACCAATGACTTTTATGAGACGTAATTCAACCAAAATTTCAGCTGCGCTGATTGCCATATTATCAATGGTAAGCAGTGCATTGGCTGTAACACCACCAGCAGAGAAGCTGACGCTGTGGTACACACAGGCAGCCGATGCCACATCGTCGTCGAACCAGTGGATGGATTATTATCTGCCCATCGGCAACGGACAGTTTGGCGCAATGTTGTCGGGCGGAGTGTCGACCGATGAAATCCAGTACAACGAGAAAACCCTGTGGACCGGCACCATAGGCCAAAAAGCCGAAAGCTCGAGCTCCAATGTTTACGGTTCTTATCAAAACTTCGGCTCACTGAAAGTGAGCACCGGCCACTCGTCGGTGTCCGACTACATCCGCACTCTCGACCTCACCACAGCC
Source organism: Muribaculaceae bacterium (assembly GCA_051878475.1). Taxonomy (GTDB): domain Bacteria; phylum Bacteroidota; class Bacteroidia; order Bacteroidales; family Muribaculaceae; genus SFRY01. The sequence goes on from JBJEKE010000293.1 coordinate 1,211, forward strand.
ACCGGCACGGTGACCTATAGCGTAGGCGGAGTGGAATACAACCGAGAATACATCGCATCGTATCCCGACAAGGTTATAGCCGTTCGCTACAGCGCCTCGCAGAGCGGACAACTGAACCTTACTGTAACCCTTTCGCCCGGTGTGTCGGGTAGTGTAAGCTATGCCAACGGCGAAGGTGGCTTCAGTGGTAAACTTGATGTGGTGAGCTATAACAGCCGTTTCAAAGTGGTTAACATCGGTGGCACACTCAGCTCCTCAAGCAGTGGCATAACCGTATCGGGCGCCGACGAAGTGGTGATATATCTGGCAGGTGTAACCGACTTTGACAACACCCAAAGCACTTATGTGAGTGGAGCCACTTCCAGCGACCTTGCCAATGAAGTATCGACTCGTCTGAGTTCAGCCGCATCAAAAGGATGGCAATCGGTTTACAGCGACCATGTTAACGACTATATGAGCCTTTTTGGCCGAATGAGTCTCGACTTTATCAACTCTGGCTCGCAAACCAAGCCAACCGATGAACTCATTGACAGCCATTCATCAACATCAGAGAGCCTTCTGCTTCAGCAGATTTACTTTGCTTATGGCCGCTATTTGGCAATTTCGTCGTCGCGCGGCATTTCGTTGCCAAACAATCTGCAAGGCATCTGGAACAACAGCAGTTCGCCAAGTTGGAACTCAGATATGCATGCCAACATCAACCTGCAGATGAACTATTGGCCGGTGGAGTCGACCAATCTGAGCGAAATCCACAACCCATTGCTCGACTGGACCATCACAATGAGCAACAGCGCCGAGTGGAAAAGCTACGCACAGCATGCCTGCACAGGCTCAACCGCTACAAGTTCGAACGGATGGAACCTGTTTACTGAAAACAGCATTTTCGGTGGCTCCGGCTGCTGGAAGCACCAGAACAAGGTGGGCAATGCATGGCTTTGCAGCCACCTGTGGCAGCACTATCTGTATAGTCAGGATGAAGCGTATCTGCGCAAGGCTTTCCCAACTATGCTTTCGGCAACCCGCTATTGGCTCGATATCCTTGTTGAGAGCAATGGCGAATATCTTTGTCCGGCAGAATACTCACCTGAACATGGCCCAGACAATGAAGACGGCGTGGCATATGCCCAGCAACTTGTAGCTGAACTTTTTGCCAACACGCTTGCCGCAGTTGAAGTGCTCGGCACAAGTGTAATTGAATCGACAGTGCTCAGTGACCTTCAGAACAAATACTCAAAGCTCGACAAAGGTATGAGCACCGAAACCTATTCGAATGGATACTATCATAGCCCTTCTCATGGGGTTCAGAGCTGGCCAACAAGCTTGAATGGAATCACCAAGAATACCGTCTTGCTGCGTGAATGGAAGACATCAAACTTCTATGCAGGAGAAATGCAGCACCGTCATTTGTCACCGCTGATGTGTCTTTATCCATTCGACCAGATTACAGACGACAATATCAAAACGGCAGCCCAGAATCTTCTGACTTTCCGTGGCGATGATTCACGCGGTTGGTCAATGGGTTGGAAAATCAATCTTTGGGCACGCCTGAAGAACGCTACCAAGGCATATACCATAATTGGTAATGCATTGAAACACTGTAGTGTATTCACAGCCAGCGGTACTAATGGTGGCGTTTACTACAATTTGCTTGATGCACATCCATATTTCCAGATTGACGGTAACTTTGGATTCACTGCAGGTATCGCAGAAATGCTGTTGCAGAGCCAGGCCGGTTATCTCGATATTCTTCCTGTATTGCCATCTGACTGGGCATCGGCAGGCGGCAGTGTGAAAGGTATGAAAGGCCGTGGAAACTTTACCATTGACTTTGACTGGAACACCTCCGGAAAAGTGACTAAAGCCACAATTATTAATGTAAAAGGCCAGCCATGCAAGGTAAGCTGTGCAAATGGAGCCAAAGGCATAGCCGAGGCATACGTAACAGTAAACGGCATGACTGTGGTTCCTACATTGGTAGAGGGTACAACCAATGTGTATGCCATCGCCTCGTCGGCCGATGATGAAATAGTGATTGACTTTGTGAACAGCGCACCAGAAGTTGGCACTCCTATCATCACTGCCAAAGCCGCAGAATATGATTGGAGTAACGTAGCTATTGGTGGCGAATACACTGCCACTATCAACGTGAAAGGGAGCGACCTTAATGATGCAGTAACAGTGGCATCGAACAACGAAATGGTGACAGTGGCTGAAAGCATATCGAAAACCGATGCAGAAAGTGGCTATGCTTTGACCGCTACTCTGAAGCCAACAAATGAAGGCGAGGGCTCATCAACCATAACATTCACATCGGATGGCGCAGAAGCCAAGACTGTGGTTTTGACATGGAATGCTTATGATCCGGCATCGTTAGTACCATCAATAGGTGCGTCGGCCGATTCTTATGACTGGTCGGAAGTGTATGTGGGTGAAACCTATAACACCACTGTAACCGTCAACGCAGCAAACTTGACCGGCAACGTAACAGTCTCGTCGGATAACACCGAACTCACTCCTGAAGTATCAACCATTGGAAAGGATGAAGCAAACGGGTATCAGCTGACTGTCAGCTTAACCCCAGCAACCAAGGGCGCCGGAAATGCAACGTTGACCTTCAGCACTGAAGGTGGAGAGTCCCAGACTGTAACCTATAGCTGGATAACTTCAAAAAATTCTATTTTCAAAATCGTAATCGACAAAATTAAGAAGTTCGGCACTATGATTACACCTTTCAGTGCTTCTATTCCTTCGGGAATGCAGGTTTATTCGATAACAGGTGTAAATGGTGATTTCCTGACTCTTTCACGAGAAACAGCCATTGCTGCATTTTTACCATATTTGGTTTATGCAAAAAATGGTATAGATACCAAGATTTATGGTGAAATTGATGAATCAGTGACTGAAAACATTCACACCAACGGAGGTTTGAAGGGATGTGCGTTTAATGATGAAACCATCAGCATGAAGCTCGGTTGCTATGTACTGCAATATAAGAACTCCAATATGCTGTTCTATGATGCTGAAGGAGTAGACTTTACCATTCGTAAAGGTAAATGTTGGCTCGATTTGAGCAATATCACATCAATGCTGAGCAAGTCGTATCGCCTTGATATTGGAGAATCCGGCATAAGCGCCGTAGGATGCGACATAGATGAAGATGGCGAAACCACCGTTATCTATAACCTTCAAGGACAACGTGTTGACGAGATGCTTCCAGGCAACTACTATATTGTGAATGGAGTGAAAGTGTATGTTCGATAATAGGTTTATGGCCAAATCTCTCTTGTTCAGGGAACTTTGAATATTTGCAATAAAACTTTAGCTTAATATTGAGGGGCTGGGTGCGCGAGCATCCACCCCTTATTTCGTAGTGCTTGTGTTTTAGCCGCTTCGAGGCTTGGCTGATGGCTTCAATTAGAATGTGGCTGATAATGAGAATCCTATTCCGTTGTTCATCCAAGGTGTGTAGGCTACGTGGCGTTTACAACTGCTGCCGCGGAATAAGTCGACGAAACTGTTGACTGGGTCGATCAGGAATACTACTACCTTTCCCAAAGCTTTTGAACCAATGAATCGGTAGTCGTTTTCAAGTATTCTTCGTTTGAGAATGTAGAATCCTTCTCCTATTATTGAACCGGCAATTGGCGTGATGATTAGGTCTTGAATCGATGGGATTTCCATGAAAGCCTCGATGCCGTACTCCCAAAAGAATGTAGAGATTGCGGCGCTGTATAAGGCTGAATGGAATGTGTTGTAACCTTGTCCGCGAGCACTCATATAGTATGCAGCGCCACCGTAAGGATGTAGTACGTAGTTGAAAATCATATTGTCCTTGTCCCATACAGGCCCTTTCTTAACGTGGTTCCACCATCGCTCGAAAACAGGTGTTTGGCGAAGTTCTTCCTTGTTCCATGCTGTAGCGTCTTCGGGAAGCAGTTCGAGAACACCTAAAGTGACAACCCCTGCACCGAACAGTACGGCAGTGTTGACCAGCAGCCTATGTGGATTTCGGTATTCGGCTTTGCGCGAGTATGGCATGTCGAATATGCTGTAAGGCTTGAAATCCTCGTCATGCAAGCACAGATTGTCGGAAACAGTTGTTGTATCGTTTATATAGTCGGTCGAGACCAGATAAGGTGCATCGATAATGGAGTCAGGATGTTGATAAATATGGTTTCCCGACGCAAGAATTGAAGAAGTGTAGAATATGATTAATACTGTGGTAATGATGTTTCGAAATGTGTTCATACTCAATGATTCAGCTAAAAACTATATCAAAGTTACCACTAAGAAAACAATGTGGAATGTTTGAAAGTTCCTCAAAATTTGCCGAATTATCGAATGGGAAATGAATAATGACATTTAGAACAACATTACGGAAAAAGAGGCAATCAGCTAATGGAGAAGTTGAAATGTGAAATCTGATTGTCGTGCTTTGTAGCCGTGTCGGCCGAGGTAGGTGCTATGTAGAGCATCCGGCTTGTGCGCCAGCGTTGGCTGAAGTTGTAGATGAAGAATTCCACGAGTCCCGCGCCTGACTTGACCTTTGACTGAAGTTGCCTGATTATGCTGAATATGTCGTTGAAGTCGGAATGTTCTACTTTAGCGAGTATTTCTCCGTTTTTCGACAATATAGCGTAAATTTTGTCGCCGACATTGATAGTTTGTTTAGTTGCCATAGTCATATCGTTTTAATCTGATGCAAATTAAGTTGGCATTAGTGCCAATATTATGCACTTTTGATTAAAAAGATATGAAAAACATCAAGTCGCGTTTTACTATCGAGCCTTGATGATACGCGGGAACATTTTGCGAAGTCGGTTGATGTATTTGTTGATGTTCCCGCCCGCCACTACGAGGCTAACAGCAAAGATTATAAGAACGAGTCCGGAGAATTCGCGTATGGTAAGCGATTCGTTGAAAAAAATGATGCCGAGAACCACAGCGGTTACGGGTTCTATTGCTCCTAATATGGCAGTAGGAGTTGATCCGATGTATTGGATGGCAGCAGTTGTGCAAATCAGCGATACAGCAGTGGGGAGCAGCCCGAGAGCTGCAAGATTTGTCCAGAGATACCAGTGCTGAGAGTCGGGGATGCAAATGTGGCTGCGGAATGCGAGTATAGCAGCGAAGAGCAGAGAACCGAATAGCAGTGCGTAGAAAGTGATTTTTATTGTAGGGATGTCAGTGAAAATGCTTCGGTTGACGGCTACAATGTAGATGGCGTAAGAGAGTGAGGAACTCATTACAAACAAGGTTCCGGTTAGGCTGAGGGTAGAGCCGTCGCTGGCGCGGTATAGTAGGGCAATGCCGATGGTGGCCATAATAAGGCACACGGCAGTGTGGATAGTGAACCGTTCGTGGAAAAAGACAGCCATTATGAGTGCTACCATGATAGGATACACGAAAAGCAGGGTTGAAGCGATGCCGGCATCCATATAGTTGTAGCTGAGAAAGAGCCCCTCGGAAGAAAATGCAAATACCAGTCCCAATGCTGCAAGAGGCAATAAATGTCGAGGAGAGATGCCGAAGCTGTGCCCGCGAGCTTTAAGCATGATGCCGAGAATCAGAATTGCAAAAAGGTATCGGAAAAGCAACACCGATTCTGAATCGATGCCAATAGCGTAAAGTGGCAAGGTGAAAGCCGGGTTCATGCCATAAGTGGCGGCGGCAATAGCGCCGAGTGCATATCCTTTAATAGCGTTGTTCATTGTGTAGTTGTTTGTTATGAGAGCGTTGATCAGTAGAAACGCATTTATTTGAAACCGTTGATTATGCTGCTTATCTGTCGGGCATCGGCCGGTGATGTCATCGATGATACCGGAATGCTGACAACAGAATCGGCAATGACATTGGTTATAGGGAGGCTAAGCGAGCCGTATTCGTTGACGTAGCAAGGTTGGCGGTGTGGAGGCACTGGGTAAAGGATGTCGGAGCCAATGCCATTGTCGGTGAGATATGCGCGGAAGCGGTCGCGCTCGTTGGTGCGCAGCACATATTGGTGCCAAACCGGGAGCGAGCGTTCTTCGACAGCAGGCTTTAGTATAGCCGGATTAGTGATACATTCCTTATAGATGCGGGCGATGGTGCGACGGTGAGCGTTCTCAGCTTCCAGATAGTTGAGTTTTACGTTCAGAATGGCAGCCTGCATCTCGTCAAGGCGGCAGTTAAGTCCTCGATATATGTTATGGTAACGGCGGTCGCTGCCATAGTTCAGCAGAGCGCGGACTGTATCGGCCAAGAGCGGGTCGGAGGTGGTGACAGCACCGGCATCGCCAAGTGCTCCAAGATTCTTGGTGGGGTAGAAGCTGTTTCCGGCGGCATCGCCGAGAGCTCCGGTGTTAAGAGCTCCATACACGCCAGGAGTGGCAGCCATGGCTCCGATGGCTTGAGCGTTATCCTCGATAATCTTCAGCGCATAGCGTGAGCGGATATCCATCAGCTTACGGCTCCAGCAAGGTGTGCCGTAGAGGTGCACCACTAATATGGCACGCGTACGGCTTGTTATGAGGGGCTCAATGGCATCGATATCGAGATTCATTGTAGTCGGGTCGGGTTCGGCAAACACAGGTCTCAGCCCTGAATCGGTGATAGCCAGGATGCTTGCTACATAAGTGTTGGCCGGGACAATGACTTCGTCGCCCGGACTGATGACGCCAAGTTCAATGTAGGCTCTGAAAATCAGCCTGAGAGCGTCGAGACCGTTGCTTACACCTACAGCATAGCTGCAGTGGCAGTATTGGGCTAGCGATTGTTCGAATCGGGCAACGTTTTCGCCCATTACATACCACCCCGAATCGATAACCTTTCCGGCTGCCACCTTGAGTTCGGCCGCTATCGGTTCGGTGAGTGTCTTGAGCGATAAGAAAGGATATTTAAGTGTCATTTCTGTTTCGATTTGGTAAGTTCGATGAAATCGTCGAAGTTTCTGACGTAGTCGGCCTCGTTGTATTTTTCCGAAGCGATTACCAGACACACAGACCCCGATGAGAAATTGTTGAGCACTCGCCAGATGCCCGGTTCGACGATCAAGCCGATGTTTGAGCGGTTCAGCGAGACGGTTTTGGATTTTACGCCGTCGTTAATATCAATGTCGAAGCTTCCGGATACCGCTATGATGAATTCGAAGCATTCGTGATGCGAATGCCCGCCGCGTTCCTCGCCACCGGGCACATCGTAAAGGTAATAAACCCGATTGATGGAAAACGGCAGCTGGTTGAGGCTTTCAACCACCGAGAGGTTGCCATTCTCGTGATGGTGTTTCTCGAGTGTGATTATATGGCAGTTGTCAATGCTTGAAACCAAATGCTTATTCATTGTTGATGAAGGTGAGATATTCGTTGAAGTCCTCGATATAGTCGTCGGGGTTGTATTCGGTTGAAGAAACAATAAGTGCCACCGAGTTGGTAGAAAAGTTGTCGATGGCGCGCCAATGCCTCGGAGGTACATAAAGTCCGTAGTATGAGCGAGCCATATGGAAACGTTGCTCTGCGTTGCCGTTGTTGATGACAACGTCGAAGCTGCCAGACAGAGCTACGATGAATTCGTGCTGGCACTTGAAGGCGTGTCCGTTTCGCATCATACCACCCGGAACGTCGTAAATCCAGTAGGCTCTGCGTATCTCGAAAGGAATGTTGCTTAGGCTCTCGATAACCGACAGATTGCCGCGAGGGTCGGTGAAACGGGGCAAATTGATGATATGTGGAGCATCAAATGTTGGCATCGGCAAGGTTTATTAGGTATTGGCCGTATTTGTTATGCTTCATTGGCTCGGCAAGTTCCTTTAGTTGTGCAGCATCAATCCAATGTTGACGGAAGGCTATTTCCTCGAGCGAAGCCAGTTGCAGACCTTGTCGGTTTTGGATGGTCTCGACAAAATTGGATGCTTCCTGAAGCGATTCGAATGTTCCGGTGTCGAGCCATGCAAAGCCACGGCCAAGCATTGTAACCTTGAGTTGCTTTCGGAAAAGGAATTCCTGGTTGACGGTGGTTATTTCTAATTCACCTCGAGACGAAGCCTTCACATTCTTGGCAAT
>JBJEKE010000294.1:0-2249 GCA_051878475.1 Muribaculaceae bacterium
CCGTAATGGCTTGCGTGCCGATATTGCGCAGGCCCTTGCCGATGTACATCCCGGCCTGTTGCGTTTCCCGGGCGGTTGCATTGTTGAGGGAACAGATATGGCATCGCGCTACCAGTGGAAGAACTCCATTGGCCCGGTTGAGAACCGTCCGCTGAACGAAAACCGCTGGGAATTTACGTTCGAGAGCCGTTTCTATCCTGATTATTTCCAAAGCTATGGCCTCGGTTTCTTCGAATTCTTCCAACTTGCCGAAGATATAGGTGCATCTCCGCTTCCGGTGCTTAATGTTGGCATGGCTTGCCAGTTCCAGTGCAGTGGCAACGATGCCCATGTGCCGGTCGATGAGCTTCAACCTTATATCGACGATTGTCTCGACCTGATTGAGTTTGCCAACGGCCCAGCCGACAGCGAGTGGGGAAGCAAGCGCGCCGAGATGGGGCATCCCGAACCATTCAACCTGAAATATATCGGTGTTGGCAATGAACAATGGGATTCGGTGTATTATGTTCGTCTGAAACCTTTTGTGAAGGCCATCCGTGAGCGCTATCCCGACATTCAGATAGTGGGCACCAGCGGCCCGGATTCAGAAGGCGAAATGTTTGAGAAAGGGTGGATGGCCATGAAGGATATCAAGGCCGATTTGGTTGACGAGCACTTCTATCGCCCAGAGAAATGGTTCCTTAACAGTGGCCTACGCTATGATAACTATGACCGTAAAGGCCCGAAAGTGTTTGCCGGTGAATATGCTTGTCATGGAGCATCAGGCAAGAAGTGGAACCATTATGAAGCATCGATTCTCGAAGCTGCATTGATGACAGGCATGGAGCGCAATGCCGATGTGGTGTGGATGACCGCCTATGCACCGTTGTTGGCTCATGTTGAGGGCTGGCAGTGGCGTCCCGACTTGATTTGGTTCGACAATAATAATGTGGTGCGAACTGTAAGCTACTACGTGCAGCAGATGTATGCCACTCACAAAGGTACAAATGTATTGAAACTGACAATGGACGGCAAGCCGGTAGCCGGTCAGTCCGGTCAGGATGGATTGTTTGCAAGTGCAGTTGTCGACAAAGATAGCAATCGCATAATTGTGAAAGTGGTTAACACCAGCAATGCAATTCAGAATGTAAGCGTAGAGCTGCGTGGCCTCAAGGGCGATCACAAAGCATCGACGATAACACTTTGCTGTGCCGAGAAAGATGCAGAGAACACCATTGCCAAGCCAAACGCAATTGTCCCTGTAAACGGAACAGCCCAATGCGTGTCATCGGGCAAGAATTCGGTGCTCACCGATGCCCTTGCACCGCTATCGTTCCGTCTTTACAGCATAGAAATGTAATTGAATACAATTATTGACATTGTTGAGCGCCATGATGCGGCAATAGCCGGCATCGTGGCGCTCATTGATTTGTTATGCAATGTTAAATTGTGGATTATGCGATTATATTATAGAGCCAAACTGTGTATATTTGCAACGCAGTAACAATGTGCTGTGCCGAACATCGGGACTGGACTGAAAATTGTGCATATTGCATGTATTGTTAAGTCCTTAATCGTACTGAACCACTTTCCATTATGTATAAGATAAATAATTAGTCCGATGTTTCGGCTTTTTTATGCAATAATGGCTGCATCGGAGCGTGAAATCTCCAGATGCAGCCATATATGTTATATCGAAGATGCAGTTACACTGCAAGCAGCCAAAGTCCGAATGCTCCGGCAAGGATACCGCCAATCATAGGGCCCACTACAGGCACCCACGAATATGCCCAGTCGTTACCGCCTTTGTTCTTCATCGGACACAAAGCATGGGCAATGCGCGGGCCGAGGTCGCGGGCAGGATTCATGGCATATCCTGTGGTTCCGCCGAGCGACATGCCAAGGGCTACGATGAGGAATGTCACCGGAATGGGACCGAGGTTTGCCAGTCCGGCCTTGTTCCCGGCATCGTTAAACGAAATGATTATCCCAACGAGCACTATAGTGGCAACAATTTCGCAGAACAGGTTGAGCTTATAATTGCGAATTGCTGGTGCTGTGCAGAACGTGCCGAGTTTTGTAGCTTCGTCGGGTGTTGCATCGTAATGGTCCTTGTAGAATGCCCACACAAGTACAGCGCCAAGGAATCCGCCTATCATTTGAGCGGCTACATAGTAAGGAACGAGAGCCCAGTCAAACAGTCCGGCAATGGCAAGGCCTACCGAAACGGCAGGGTTAAGGTGCGCTCCAGTGTAAGGTCCTGCGAGCAG
>JBJEKE010000295.1:0-2248 GCA_051878475.1 Muribaculaceae bacterium
ACTGGAAACCGCATAAAGGGTCCTGATTGTTCACGCTCAAGGCTATTTCTACCTCGCTGTCAGAGATTCCGGATGTGCCAACCACGTGCAACTCGTTCACTGCATATGGGGCAGCTGCTATTTCTATTGTGTTGCGTGCTGTGGTGGTGTTCGATATCACTCGCATGGTGTAGTTGGCTGCGCCGCGATTTACCGGGGTGTATACTACAGGAAGTGTAGCCGTTTTTCCTTCAGCTATTGTATATGGCATTGTGATGGTGGTCGACAGTGAGGCATCTGACAATACGATGTCGCTAATCACCAGTTCGGCCGTTCCGCTGTTGGTTACGGTTATGTTCTTGGTATAACTGCTTTGCAGCGGCACTTTGCCATAGTCGATTGAGTAGCTGTTGTATTCGCTGCGCGATGCTATCACGCCTGCTGTGCCTGCTGTGGCGCTGGCTTCAAGTGTGTTGCCTTCCACGTCGGTGAGAATCAGCTCTGACGGCTCGAGTGAGAAGTGTCCGGGGTTGTTGCCACTCTTCATATTTAATGAGAATAGCAGACCGCTGTCGCCTTTAAGTGGCTTCAGTCCAACGGTGTACACCACCACAGTCAGCACGCCATTGCTTTGGCTGGCCATTATGCCGTGGTCGTCGATTCGGTCGGGATTAAGCGTTGCCGAACCGTTCATATATTCCAGATTATCGCCTACGGGGATGCTCAGCTGCAGTGCCGACACTGTATCGCTGTTGGTTAGCGACACATCAATCTGCATTGCCTCGCCGGGCGCTGCTTCGGACGACGATATGGTCAGGGCATCGCCTGCCCTTGCTGCCACATTCGTTGTGAGCAGCAAGAGCAAGAACACTGCCATTGATTGAATCGCATTCATGATGCACGATTATTTTCCGTAAACCACTTTCACCGACTGGCAATTCACGCCGTTCACTCGCAATGTGACGAAGTAGAATCCCGGGTCGATGCCACCGGGTGTCCACTGGTAGCTGTAGCGTCCGGCTTCGTTCACTGAGGTGCGATAGCTGTGTACAGTGCGGCCTACCACGTTGTGAATAAGGATTTCAACATCGTTGTTGCCTTCGGTGCCGATAACATACGGTATGTTGAGAGTGTCGACAAACGGGGTGGGGTATGGGCGCTCAATGCGTATTGCCTCGGCTGTCTGCACTCCGGCCGGATTTGCCTCGATGGCGAGCACGTTCGAGCCGTTGCGGTCGGAGAGGGTTACCTCGTCAACACTGCCTTCGCCAAGATGCAGAAGTGCGTGACGGCCGGCTGTCAGTGTCTTGCCGCTCATGCTGTAGGCGAGGAACAGATAGCCGCCATTGCCTATGCTTGCCGATGCCGTCTCAAATCCGGCAAGGTCGGTTGCAACTGTCGGGTTGGTGCCGGAAGGCAGATTGAGCATTACCTGCACACCTGCCAGTTCTACCGGCGAATCAACGTAGAGTGTGCCGTTCTCAAGTGAGTATTGTGCCACAGCAGCCACTCCCGACTCGTCGGTTTGTGCATTGCCGATAATAAGCTTCACTATGCCTACCACATCAAGAATGTTGATGGCCTGGTCGGTGTTTACGTCGGCAGCCTCGAAGATGAATGGCTTTGGCGATTCGCCCACCGAGTAGTTTACCACGGTGATAACGTCGGCAACATCCACTGCTCCGCTGCCATTGGCATCGCCGAGAGTCGATGTAAGAGGTGTGCATGCCACTATGTTCGACATGTCGTACTCTTTCAAGTCGGTCGACAATACCTTATAATAATAGTAATATGTTGTGCCAGGCACTACGTCGTAGTCCACATAGTTAGATGTCGTGATTTCAAGCATTTGTTTGTTCAGGCGGATGGTGTCGGCAACTCCAGCTTCGTTTGGCTCGGTGCAGCGATACACGTTGAAGCCCATGGCGTCGGTGAAGTCGTTGTTCTCGTTGTTCCATTCCAGCTCCACGCGACCCAGCTGTGGGGTAGCCATGAATCCGGTGGCCATTGAGCCTGCTGCTTGCAGAATCATGTTGAAGCGGATTGAATCTTCAGGACATTCAAAGAATTCGTTGTCCTCGGCACCACGTACGAAGAATCGGCAGATGCCGTCGCTCGATTCGCGGCCGGTAATCTTCATTTTGGTGGAGTAGACGGTTGAGTCGGCGCTCCATGTGCCGGTCTCGAGGGTGTTCTGGGTGTATGGACGGCGAACGCCGTAGCTCACTGTCGGATTCTTGGCAATGTTCATGGCGCGGTTGAAGTAAAC
>JBJEKE010000296.1:0-9175 GCA_051878475.1 Muribaculaceae bacterium
GTGGCTTCCGACGATACTCCCAAGGCTTCGGTGGCTATCGCCAGCAACACTATCGTGGGCAATGTATGTCGCTATGTCGATGGTGTTGATGTGCCCGACGATTTCAATGCTGCTGCCGTGAATGTGCTCACCGACGTGTCACTATATCTTAATAATAATATAATTGTGGGCAACTCGGCTCCTAAGGAGGTGGCCGACGTGTACCTGACTGTCCCCGAGTGTGTGGAGAGCTCCAATACCAAGTATGGCATCTATTCCCACTCCGGCAGCGTGAACTTTGCTCTGCAGCCCACCGACTATTGTTGCTCGTCGGCTGACGAAGCTTTGCAGTGCGTAGTCCATGCTCTCGACGGCTCTGTGGATGATGGCGTGTTCACTGCCAATCTCACTCTCGATGGCTCTGTGGCACCGGTTGTGCGTATTGTCAATCCGGTTTTCGGCCAAAAGGCTCTCAATTCGCTTGCTTCGCCTCGATTCCGCGAGAATGTGGTGATGGCCGATTTCAACGGCGACTGCCAGATTGTGAAAGCCACTACTTACGACCGCGACCAGCGTGGGGCACTTCGCAACATGAGCGGCAGCGCATCGTATGGCGCGTTTGAATATGAAGCTGCTGGTGCCGATGCCATCAAAGTGGTGGCCGACGACGAAAACGCTCCCACCGAATACTTCGACATCCGTGGCTGGCGCGTATCGCCCGACAATCTGCAGCCGGGAATCTACATTCGCCGTTGTGGCTCAAAAACCGACAAGATAATTGTATCAGGCCGATAATATTTCCTCTAATCCATATAATAATCAATTTAAAACAAAATCAGTATGAAACACTTCCTCATCACATTGTGTGCAGTGGCCCTCAGCCTCAGTGCATGGGCTCAAACAGCTTCGTTCGACTTCACGCAGGACAACCCTTATGGGTGGGACGAACTGGCTAAAGACGACAATGGATATATCGACGACTCCGAAAAGCCCTTCTCCATACTCCAGGAGCCAGTGACCCTGTCGCTTAACGGTAAGTTCCGCCGCCTTGCTCAGAAGGCTTTCGGCGGAATCTCGTGCCTGTTGGTGTATAAGGACGCTACCATTACTATCTCGTGTGCCGATGGATATAAACTCACCGAGATCGATTTCTTCAGCGGTACCGGCAAGATTGCCAACCTCTACGTCAGTGAAGGCGATGTGACCTTAGGCGACGAATTCGAGACCGGTGAAGTGTATAATCATTCTGAGACCGGCAACGTGCTGATGCAGACTTGCCGCTCGATTACATGCTCTGCCGCCGGCCCGATTGTGGTTACCGACCAAACGGGCACTCAGGTGATTTCGCGAATCGAGGTAAAGTATGAGGCTGCTGCACTTAAAGAAGCCGGCCTGAAATGGAGCGATACCCAGTACACTGCCGTTATCGATGCCGAAAACTTGTTCCCATCGCTTTCCGCCGATACGGATGCTGCCATAACCTACGCTTCGTCGGACGAAAATGTGGCTACCATCGATGCCGCTTCCGGTGAAATATCACTTGTGGCTGCCGGCCAAACCACTATCACTGCCTCGTGCGAGGCAAACGCCACTTTCGATGCCGGCTCTGCTTCGTATCTGCTCACAGTAAAACCTGCAGGTGAAATGATGGCCACTTACGACTTCACTGCCATCACGAGCAATGACGACGGCACCGGCTACATGACCTACTTCTCCGACGTGCCGCTGTCTACTTGGTGGACTACCAACCCTAACGACGAAGGAAGCTACGACGCCGGTTCGCACTTCTGTCCGCTTACTATTGGATGTGATGGTACTTCGCTCACGTTCAACTGGGACGGTACTACCGGACACGGCAATGTGCGAGCCACCACTAGCGCTGGCTACAACAATCTGCAGCTCGGTGGCGGCGCAACCATGACTTTCGCCCTCGCCGACCCCGTAAAATACTCAATTTCAAGTGTTGTGCTGAACATCAATCCTGGCAACGCATCGTCGAAATGGGATACCACTGTGGGTAAGATGGTAACGAATGAGGCCGGCATACTTGCATCCGACCAGACGGCCAATACTGTTACATGGACTCCCGCATCTGCTCCTGCCGATGCTTTCATCGACTGCGTTGGCGGTGCCTATATTGTGTCGGTTGTTGTAAACTATCATGCAACTGTAGCCACCGGAGTTAACTCTGTAGACTCCGTCAACAACGCTACGATAGAGTACTTCAATCTGCAAGGCATCAAGATAGCCAAGCCCGAAAATGGAGTGGTAATAGTTCGTCAAGGGAATAAGACCACCAAACAGATTGTCCGCTGATACTCATTTGGCTGGTGAAAGCAGTGAATGGCGACACTCATCGAGGGAATCGCCATTCACCTTTTTTTTGACGGTATTCTACCACGGCCGTTGCCACTATCTGCGACCTGAATCCCCACACATTCGCGCCCAGAAGAGCCACCTACGTTGCCCATCCTGTCCCATTTCGTTCCACTTGTTCCACCCATGGAACAGGTGGAACATATCGCCAAAGGGCGAAGCAAGCCCGGAGGGCTGTTTGCCTCGAGGAGGCAACCCTTTAGCTGACTCCACAATAGCGTCAGTCTGTGTGGGGCGGCGGCCGGCCATGCGGCCAAGCAGCCTGACAGGCTGCCCCTACCACCATCAACAATGCATTTGCTTGGGGCTCACACAAAATCTATCCCCAATAAAATCCCGCTGAGCCTATTCTGCGCCGCAGCGCACAAAAAAAGAGGACTTCGATGTCTCGAAATCCTCTTTTGGGTGAACAGTGGGGGTCGAACCCACGACCTTCGGAACCACAATCCGACGCTCTAACCAACTGAGCTATGCTCACCATTTGTTTGCGAGTGCAAATTTATGCCAAAGTTTTCAATTGTGCAACATCCTGCGATAAAATAATTGAAAAAATCTGCATTTGCACGGCAATGTCATCACTCTGATATTGAAATTATGTATTCAAAACATAATGTTAGTTAAACAAAGGTTTTACTTTGTTTATTATAGTAAATTTGTATGTCGCAATGTCGAAACATCTTGTACATGGCGGCAAGAGCTGCAATAAGCCCTGTAATACAGAATATTAACCATATCCAAATATAACAGAGATGAAAACCAACTTAAGTTCTCAAATCAAACTGGAGCGCTTCCCGCGCCGCTACTATAGCCCGGAGGGGGAAGTTGAAACAACTACGCTCACCCGTTACGAAAAGATTACCACCCGTATCGGCGAATCGATTGTGGAGGGCGTTGAAATGGCTGCCGCCGAGATTGCCTCAACCATTGCTAAATATGTGAATAAGAACGGCAAGTGTGTGATAGCATTCGGTGCCGGCGATTCCACTCTGCCGGTGTATGCTCAGCTTGTTAACCTCTACACCGCCGGGAAGGTGAGCTTCAAGAACGTGATTGCTTTCAATCTGGGCGACATTTTCAATGCCGAACTCACTGACAGCGCAAGCACTATTGCCCGTCTGAAGGAGCAGCTGTTCGATAAGGTTGACATAAACCCCGACAACATCCACACTCCGGCTGCTCTCACATCGAAAGATGATATCTACGAGGCTTGCCGTGCCTACGAAGAGGCCATAGAAAGTTGTGGAGGTCTTGACCTTGCCGTGTTCGAGATTACCCCCACCGGTACCATTGCATTCAACGAGCCGGGTACACCTTCTACATCGGGGTGCCGCCTCGCTTTGCTGGGCAACGACAGCAAGCACCGCATAGCCACATCATACCACTGCGAGAATGTGCCGAACATGGCTATAACCCTCGGTCTGGCCAACATCCTTTCGGCTCGCCGAATTGTGTGCATGGCTTGGGGTGAAAATTCCTCGGCCACAGTGCGCAAAATTGTGGAGGAAAAGCCCTCCGATGCTATGCCGGCTTCGTTCATCCAGATGCACAACAAGGCCAAGCTGCTCATCGACCTCTCTGCTGCCGAGAAACTCACTCGAATATGCCATCCTTGGAAGGTTTCGTCGTGTGAATGGACCGACAAGCTCATACGCCGCGCAATAGTGTGGCTGTGCGACATTACCGGAAAGCCAATACTCAAGCTCACCGACAAGGACTACAACGACCATGGCCTCAACGAGCTTATCGCTCTTTACGGCTCGGCATATAATGTTAATATAAAGATTTTCAACGACCTGCAGCACACCATCACCGGTTGGCCGGGCGGCAAACCTAATGCCGACGACACTTATCGTCCGGAGCGTGCAAAGCCCTATCCAAAGCGTGTGATTGTGTTCAGCCCGCATCCCGATGACGATGTGATTTCGATGGGCGGTACGCTGAAGCGCCTTGTCGATCAGAAACATGATGTACACGTGGCATATGAGACATCGGGCAACATTGCCGTTGGCGACGAGGACACACTGCGTTATGTAATGCTCATGGACAAACTTGGCGATGCTTTCGGCTTTGATACCGAGAAATACAGTAAGCTCAGCAAGGAAATCCACAGTTTCATTGCCAACAAGGCGCCGGGCGAGCCCGACACTCTCGACATACGTTTCCTCAAGACCAAGATTCGCGAATGTGAGGCCACCACAGCCTGCAACTACATCGGCGTGAAGCCAGAAAACGTTCACTTCTGCCGTTTGCCGTTCTACGAGACCGGTAAAATCAAGAAAGGCGACCTCCAGCGCGAGGATGTCGACATCATCAAGAACCTTATCTCGTCGGTCATGCCGCATCAGATTTTCGTTGCCGGTGACCTTGCCGACCCGCATGGAACCCATCGCGTGTGTACCGATGCTGTGCTCGCTGCCGTCGACGAGCTTCTCGACGAAACCGACTGGATGAAGGAGTGCCGCATATGGATGTATCGTGGCGCATGGGCCGAATGGGAAATCGACCACATCGAGATGGCTGTGCCCATTAGCCCTGAAGAGCTCCGCTTCAAGCGTAACTCAATCCTCAAGCACCAGTCGCAGATGGAGAACGCCCCGTTCCTCGGCGACGACGACCGCTTGTTCTGGCAGCGTGCCGAAGAGCGTAACCGCAACACAGCTGTCCTCTACAGCAACCTCGGCCTTGCCTGCTACGAGGCTATAGAGGCATTCGTTGAGTATCATCCTATCAAATGATTTCAATTTCATAAGCGTTAAAGTGACAAAAAGGCGCGAGGTGGCTTTGGTCATCTCGCGCCTGTAGTATTTAGATATGGGTCTTCAGCCGAGAAATTCGGCAATCAGGGCGTTCAGTTGCAGCCGGTGCCGGTTGCCATCGCAGTAGCGCGATGCAATCACCTCAAGCCGCGCCTCGGGTATGGCTGCTGCCAGAGTCCGGGCCATGTATAGCGGATGCATTGGGTCGGCATCGTTGCCCACCACCATCACCGGAACCCGTATGCCGCCGTAAAGCCCGATGTCGGCCACCGGGGCATCGTCGGTCATCGCCACAAGACTTGCAGTGGCAGCTTCGGGATGCTTACGCCCAAACTGACCCATCACCGAGGCAGCACAAGCCTCGCTGTGGTGGAGCATCTCCATGTAGCGCTGCGAAGTGCTGATAAGTGCGCGAGCCTTTTCGGCTCCGTAGCTCCTCCACTGCTCGCCCACAATGTGCAGCATCTCAAGGTTGTCGGGTCGAGCGCTATCAGTCCATGCCGGGCGCACTGCCAGAACTTTGGTAACCATTTCGGGCATCTCCATAGCCATCTTGAGCGCCATGCAAGCACCCATGGATATGCCGGCTACTGCACATGGTGTGCCAATCACTGTATCGATAAATCCGGCTGTCCAGTGGCATAGGCTGTCGAACGAAAACCCTTCGTCGGGTATCTCGCCGTTGTCGCCATGTCCGGGCAGGTCGGGGAAAAAGCCTTTTATGCCACTATGTGCCTCGAGCAGCTTCTGCCATTGTTGGCGGTCACCTCCAAGTCCGTGGAGAAACACCACCGGAGTGCCTTCGCCGTTAATGTCGTAGATATACTTTTCCATACACATCATTTTAGATATTTGTCGATAAGGCCACTCACGAAACCGGCGCAGCCCGTAGCCTCGTCGGCGCTGAGGCCGTGGAGCGTGATGGGCCCCTTGTAGCCAATGCGGGCCAAGGCAGCCATTAATGCGGGGTAGGGCAGAACACCCTTTCCGGCCGCCACATGGTGTCCCAGCTCATCGCGGTCCTTGGCATGCACCCCTACGATGTGAGGCGCCAGCACATCGAGCCCGTGCTCAATGCGGTATTGCACCTCATCGAGCGGCTCACGTTCAAATAGGTTGGCAGGATCGAACACAATCTTCAGCCGTCGGCTGTCACACTCGTCAATCAGCCGTAGAGCCTTGTCGGCGCTGTTAACCACGTTGGCAGTCTCAGGCTCAATGCCGATGTCAATGCCACACTCCTCGGCGATTTCTACGAGTGGCTCCATAGCTTTCAGCATGTCGGCCCACGCATCGGCGCTGTCGTTGTCGGGGTGGCCATGCCACATGTCGGCAGTGTCGCGAGTGCCGGTGCAGATAGTAATCAGGTTGCATCCCAGCCGAGGGCAGCAGCGCGCTATTGCCTCGAACGCCTTAATGCCTCGGTGTCTGACCTCGTGGTCGGGGTGGATAATGTTGAATGTGGCCGATACCGCATCGATGCCGGTGCTGCAGTGCTGCAACGTGGCCGAAATGCGCTCCACCAGCGAGTCATCGATGCTCATCGGCAGCGACGTCGGGGTGTCAACGCAGAAGTTATACTGTATGCGGCTTATGCCCAGCGCATTGGCCTGTGCAACACGCTGGGCAAGGGTACCGCTGAATGTCTTTATGAATATGCCTAATCGCTTCATTCGGTTATTGTTATGTCCTTTAATCGTTTTATTTGCTTAGGAAACAAGGCAGCGAGCACCAAGCTGCGCACCAGCAGGTAGGCATTGAAGGCAATCCACAACCGAGTGTTGGAGAATCCGTCGCCGCCTACAAAATAGGTGCCGAAAAACGTCAGTGCGCCTGCCAATGTCGAGAGCAGCATCTGCCGCGATGCTGTAAGCCCAACGTATATGCCATCGAACATGAAAGCAACCACTCCAGCAAGAGGGTACACCATACACCACAGCCGGTTGTCGACAACCCCTTGACGGATGTGCCCGTAATCGCTAAGCACCCATGCTATCGGCTCGATGCCAAGGCCATAAACCACCGTGAACACCGCCGCAACGCCTGTGCCCCACAGCATCAGCCGCTTCGTGGAGCGGCCAAACATACCCGCTTCGCCCCGTCCGGCATATTTGCCGCTCACTGCCTCGCCGGCAAAGGCAAAGCCGTCGGTGAAATAGGAATAGAACAGGAACAGCTGCATCAGAGTGGCGTTGACGGCAAGCACATCGTCGCCGGCTCGTGCCCCTATCGATGTGAACGCAAGTGTGACCACAAGCAGAAACACGCTCCGCATGAATATATCGGCATTAACCCGGAAGAACCGGCTTATACCGCCGGAACGAAATATCTCAGCGATGCTCATCGGCACCAGTCCTCGGCCGTAGCGCCTCACAAGAAGCACCGCAGAGAGCCCGAACGAGGCATATACGGCAACAACGGTGCCCACAGCAATACCTTTGAACCCAATGCCAAACACATACACTGCAACCACGCTTGCGCACACATTAAGCAGATTCTCGATTATCGACACTGCCATTGGATAGCGCGAATTCTGCATTCCCAGAAACCACCCTTTCAGCGACATCCCCACCATCACTGCAGGAGCACCATAGATGCATATCCGATAGTAGCTCACTGCCGCTTCAGCCACATCATCGCCAGGCTTCAACACTGTTAGAGCTACGCTGCACAGCACATCCTGCAACGCCAGCAACGCCACTCCGATGGCAAGCGAGATGCCAACCGACCGGTAAAGCGTCAGGCTCTGCATCCTACTGTCGCCGCTTCCGTAATACTGAGCCGTAATCCCCGTGGTGCCCATCCGCAGAAACGTAAAGTTCCAGTATATTAGGTTGAACATCATTGATGCCACAGCTATCGCCCCGATATACACGGCGCTTTCCAGATGTCCCGATATCGACAGGTCGACGAGACCCAGTAACGGCACCGTAACATTGGCTATTATCGACGGTACGGCAAGCTGCAATATTTCTTTGTCTATCGTATTCATTTTTCCTCTTGCAAACTTACAAAATTCATTGGTCGAAACAAAACTTTGTCAAAAACTCGCTATAATAGGGCAGATATTGTTCTATTTATCTTATTTTTGCAGCCCAACCATCCTTTTTTTATTATTTTTGTAAATTACAAAAGTTATCTGACAATGAAAATCGCCGACATCGACTTAGGGGAGCGCCCTTTGCTGCTCGCTCCAATGGAGGACGTCACCGACCCCTCGTTCCGGCTTCTTTGCCGCGAGCATGGGGCCGATATGGTGTACACCGAATTCGTGTCGGCCGATGCTCTTATCCGCAACATAAACAGCACCACCCGCAAGCTCTTTATCGACCCTCGCGAGCGTCCTGCCGCAATACAGATTTATGGCCGCGAGCCGGAGCCAATGGTTGAGGCCGCACAGATAGCCGAGCAGGCCCACCCCGACATCCTCGACATAAACTTCGGTTGCCCGGTCAAGAAAGTGGCTGGAAAAGGCGCCGGGGCCGGTTTGCTGCGCGATGTGCCAAAGATGTTGCAGATTACACGTGCCGTGGTCGATGCCGTCAAGGTGCCGGTAACCGTCAAGACCCGCCTCGGATGGGATGCCGAAAGCAAAATCATCGTAACCCTTGCCGAGCAGCTCCAGGACTGCGGAATCAAAGCTCTCACAATCCACGGCCGCACACGCAGCCAGATGTACAACGGCGAGGCCGATTGGACCCTCATTGGCAAAGTCAAGGAAAACCCTCGCATGAAAATTCCAATAATCGGCAATGGCGACGTTACCACCGCTCAGCGCGCCCGTGAATGCTTCGACCGCTATGGGGTGGATGCCGTGATGATTGGCCGGGCATCAATCGGTGCCCCATGGATTTTCAGCGAAATAAAGCAGCAGATGGGCGGCAACGCCGATTTTGCTCTCTCCGTCGAACAGAAGATGGCTGTGCTCCGCCGGCAGATTCTTGAAAGTGTCGACCGTATCGACGAATACCGCGGCATTCTCCACATCCGCCGTCATCTCGCCGCTACACCACTATTCAAGGGTATCGCCAACTTCCGCCCCATGAGGATAGCAATGTTGCAGG
>JBJEKE010000297.1:0-2233 GCA_051878475.1 Muribaculaceae bacterium
TTGCTCGGCGTTGTAACGTTAAATGGAATGATGGAAGTGGCGCGCAATGGTGTGTTCCATCCAGAATTGTTCAGTTTCTCCGAGATAATGTTCCTGTTTGTTGGCATGATGATGGCCGATGTGATATTGCTGAACACATTTAATTCGCTTGGGTTGCCTACATCGACCACCGTATCGTTGGTGTTTGAACTGTTGGGAGCAGCAACTGCAGTTGCATTATATAAAGTGTCGAACGACCCTAATGTGTTTTTGAGCGACATGGGCAAATACATCAATAGCGGAAAGGCGTTGGTGATAATATCCGGCATATTGATTTCGGTAGTACTTTCGTTCGTTTCGGGCTCATTGTTTATGTATATTTCTCGCATTCTGTTTTCATTTCGATATAAGAAGATATTCACACGCTTCGGGGCACTCTGGTGTGGCATATCGCTTGTAGGTATAATATATTTTGCATTGATAAAAGGGCTGAAGAGTTCGGGCCTTGTATCGGCCGAGTCATACCAGTTTATAAATGACAATGTCTTGATTATCCTGTTTGCATGTTGGGTCGTGCTTTCCGGATTGCTCTATGCTCTGCAGTGCATGAAATTCAATATTCTTAAGTTTACCATTTTGTCGGGCACATTTGCATTGGCATTGGCCTTTGCCGGTAACGACTTGGTTAACTTTATCGGAGTTCCGATTGCCGGAATAGAATCGTATATGCTAGCAATGAACAGCGGTAGTGAGACCATGCTGATGAGTGAACTCACCAAACCGGCGCATGTAAACCTGTATATATTGGTAGGGGCAGGTTTGGTTATGATAATAACTTTGTTCTTCTCGCGCAGTGCAATGAAAGTGGCCGATACGCAGATAAATTTGTCGTCGCAGAATGCCGAGGATGAACGTTTCGGGTCGTCGTCGCCGTCTCGGATTATTGTAAGAATAGCTATTTCGGCTAATAACATCTATAAGACGATATTGCCCAGCTGTGTGCGCGAAAACATAGAGAAACGTTTTTCTCCACTTTCGGAGGAGGAACGTGGTTCGGTGGCATATGATAACATACGTGCAGTGGTTAATCTTACAGTGGCATCGATATTGATATGTATCGGGACATCGCTAAAGTTGCCTCTGTCAACCACTTATGTGGTGTTTATGGTTGCCATGGGCTCATCGTTGGCCGACAGGGCATGGGGGCGTGACAGTGCTGTGTATCGTATAACCGGAGTGATGATAGTGATATCGGGCTGGTTCATTACAGCCTTGGCTGGATTCCTTCTTAGTTTAACTGTCACTTATCTGTTAATGCTTGGCAGTTGGGTGGCATTGGTGTCGTTGCTGGTGCTTTGCGGATATGTGCTTTGTTATAACTTGCTGTTCAAATCGGATAAGGAAAACGATGATGATGCTCCACTTATCACTGCAGGTTCCGATGATGTGGATGCACTGTATTCATGCACTCAATATGTATGCAAAACTATGGAAGAGGTAACCGATATCTATGGTCATATGTTGGTAGCGTTGTTTACCGAGAATAGGAGAGTGCTCAAGGATATGGTAGATGAATCGGAATCAATATTTCGTTTGGCCCGCAAACGCAAGTATTCAGTACTCACTACATTAAAAGCCTTACAGGAGCAGAAGATAGAAACCGCTCACTTCTACGTTCAGGTAGTTGATTATCTGAGTGAGGTGTCGAAAGCGTTGATGCATTGCACTCGGCCTGCATACGAACATATCAACAACAATCACAAAGGTCTTTCAAAAGAACAAATTGCCGATCTAAAGATGGTTAATGACCAAGTTGATGTGATATTCTCACGCATAAATGCAATGATGCGAAACAAGGATTTCTCCGACCTCGATGAGATAATGCAGATGCGTGAGTCGCTGTTCAATACCATAGCCGAGTGCATAAAGAATCAGGTGAAGCGAATCAAGACCGAGGACACGAGCACCAAGGCAAGCATGCTTTATTTGAATATCCTTAATGAGACCAAGAACATGGTTCTCCAGTCGAGAAATCTTCTCAAATCGCAGGCATACTTCCTGAATCAGATTCACACATATCCCGATTAACCTCATGTATGGTGACAAAAATGGGGCCTACACTCTTTGATGTGGGCCCCATTAAGTCTTTATCAGTTCACTAATAAATAATGTAGGATGTTAGGGGCTGTACTTCGCCGGTGAGTGTGCCGTTGGCAACCGTAAATTGGTTTCCATACACTCTATCAGTGTAGCT
>JBJEKE010000298.1:0-2185 GCA_051878475.1 Muribaculaceae bacterium
GGAATCGGTGAATCATGTAGGTCAGAGAAGTGCCGGTTGACATCGCAGCTGTTATGCCTACAACTTTTTCGTTATTTTCAGCAAGCTCGACGAGCGTTTGGCCAAATACATCCTGATATTTTATAGGAGAGCCAACAGGTTTGTCCGATTCAATAATCTCACCGCTTTCCGGGTCGAATCGCCCGGGAGCGTGCCATGTAGTAGGATCTTTTTCGGCTGGAATATAACCTTTTCCTTTCTGTGTGCGAAGATGCAGAATGCGAGGGCCTTCCATATCTTTGATATCGTTGAGCACCTTGACAAGCCCCACTATATCGTGGCCGTCGAATGGTCCGAAGTAACGGATGTTAAGCCCTTCGAAAATGTTCTGCTGGTCGGCAAGCAGCGATTTCAGGCTATTGTTGAAGCGCATAATACGACTCTTCTTGGTTTCATCGATTATATTGTGACGCTTCAGAAGATTATACAATTTGTATCTTATGTTGTTATAGCCTTTCGATGTATTGATATGCGTCATGTATTCATTCAGTGCACCAACGTTATGGTCTATGGCCATATCGTTGTCGTTGAGTACTATCAGCATATTATTCTTACATGAAGATGCATTGTTAAGACCTTCAAATGCCAAACCTCCGCTTATCGAAGCATCACCAATAACAGCCACGATGTTACTTCGCGGTTCGTTCTTTATGGCTGAAGCCATAGCCATGCCCAACGCAGCTGATATTGAATTTGATGCATGTCCTGCTATGAAAGAATCGTATTCGCTCTCGGCCGGATTAGGAAAACCGCTAATGCCTCCAAGTTTGCGGTTAGTAGAGAATGTATCTCTGCGACCTGTAAGAATTTTATGAGCATAGGCTTGATGGCCAACATCCCATAGAATCTGGTCATAAGGGGTATTGAAAACATAATGGAGCGCAACAGCTATCTCCACTGCGCCCATGCTCGAAGCAAAATGCCCAGGGTTTTGTGATAAAGAATTGACGATAAATTGTCTTATTTCCTTACACACTGCAGGCAGATTGTCCACCGATATTTTTCGAAGGTCGGCGGGTGAATCAATATTTTTAATATATATATAATCAGTGTTACTGTCCACTATGCAATATATTAGTCTTTTCGAATATATTTCTTATACAATGGGATAAACACTATGCCAGCTGAAATCAAAAGCGTAAGAACGGTAAAGGCATTAAGCCCACGGCCCTTGATCATCAGATAGCATAACAGCACCCAAAGCAATGCTATGCATGAAAAGCGTATTATATTCGATACATTCATTTCAAATTACTGATTTATATACAAAAGTAATTCAAAACGATTAGATAAAAAACACAAAAATGAATTTATCTTGAAAAATTACAGGCAAAGTTTGTCGCTTACATCAAATCCGCGAAGAAACTCGTCGGCATAAAGACGTTTCTTTCCCGGCATCTGTAGGTTTTTTATCTCGAGAAAGCCATCGGCTGCAGCAATCATGAACGAATGTTTTGTAGCCACAATAGAGCCGGGAATTATTTTATTGTTCCCAGTAAATGCGATTGGCAGCGATGTAGAGTATATTTTCATTTGCAACGGTTCCGTTGAATCTCCCATCGATAAGATGGTCCATGCCCCGGGATATGGAGACAGGCCTCTAATATGGTTATATACTTCGATAGCGCTCTTAGTCCAGTCGATTCTGCAATCTTCCTTGAATATTTTAGGCGCTGGAGTCGGTTCACAGCCATTTGTAAGCATTTCATCCTGAGGAATGAATTTCACTGTTCCGTTGATAAATGAGTCGACGGTTTCAATGACGAGCTTCGAGCCAAGATGCATTAGTTTGTCGTGCACATCGCCCACGTTATCAGTAATATCGATTGGGACTGCCACTTGTTGTATGACATCACCTGTATCTATTTCGTGCTTAAGCAAAAATGTTGTTACACCTGTTTGTGACTCACCATTCATTACAGCCCGGTTAATAGGTGCTGCACCGCGATATTTTGGCAGAAGCGAAGCATGCAGATTGAATGTGCCCAGAGACGGCATGCTCCACACTACTTCAGGCAGCATTCTGAATGCTATAACAATCTGTAAATCGGCTTTCCATTGTCGCAAAGCCTCTATAAACGATTCATCTTTCAGTTTGTCAGGTTGCAGTAGTGGCAGATTATGCTCTACGGCATAACGTTTTACA
>JBJEKE010000299.1:0-8922 GCA_051878475.1 Muribaculaceae bacterium
TAAAACTTTAGTCATAGCAGTTGTGGATTGAGACAGCAAAAGTAATGCAAATAGGGCGAAAAACAAAGCGAAAACGGAAAAAGCACGATGAACGTTTATCGTTTATGGTTTATCGCGGAGCGTTTAGCGTGTCATTTATCGTGCCATTTATCGGGTCATTTATCGTGTCATATATCGTGTCATATATCGTGTCATATATCGGGTCATTTATCGTGTCATATATCGTGTCATTTATCGTGCCGTTTATCGTGTCATTTATCGTGTCATTTATCGTGTCATTTATCGTGCCATTTATCGGGTCATTTATCGTGAGTCGTGTGTTGAGGACATCTCGTCCCTCGTGCCTCTTAACTCGTCCCTTTATAGGACAATTAAACAAAAAAACGACTGCAGTGTTGCAGTCGTCTTGTGACCCCGGAGAGGCTCGAACTCTCGACCCAATGATTAAGAGTCATTTGCTCTACCAACTGAGCTACGGAGTCAGTTCTTTGTTCGTTTCGGGTGCAAAGGTAATAAGAATTTTTGAATCGACAAGCATTTCGGCTGAAAAAATCGATTTTGTGTGCTATTTTTTTGCTTTTTGGGGCGCTTGGAGAAGTTATATCAGGTTTTTGCCTCATCGAAGCAACACATTCCCATTCAAGTGTGCCACCGAGGAGGCGAGTCGCATTGCCGCTATGTAGCGCTAAAGGCTGTCGTAGGCATCAATGGAGCATTGGGTACTGGCTACCATAATAAATGCAGCCGGGTGGCACTTCTCACGAAGTGTTTGCCGGCTGCAAGTTTTCCAGAATTGAGTTTGATTGCCTTGTCCGCGAGGAGGCTTCTTAATTCTGTAACACATTATTTATCAACTTAATGCGGACTTGTTTTTTAGTGGGGGAGAGGGCTTTGGCTCGAGAGCCAAAGTAACAAATAGTGCGGCCTCACATGGTGAGAGCCGCACCATTATATTTCAAGCGATCATTACTTCTTGATGAATTTCTTAACCTCTGAGCCAACCTTTACCAGATATACGCCCTTGTTGAGGTTAGATACGTTAACTGATGATTCTGTACCTTGAGCAACCAACTGGCCGGCGAGGCTGTAGATTGCATAAGGAGCCTGAACACCAGCGATGTTGATAACGTCGTCGGCAACAGAAGGATAAACGATGAGGTTAGAAGCCTTGTCGGCAGCTACACTCTTAACACCAGCAGAACCTGTAGTCTTGAGTTCAATATAGTCGAAGAATGCCTGAGGAGCGAGGAGCTTGAAGCCGAGCTGGTGCTTACCTGCTTTGAGTTCAACGCCAGTGTGAGTGCGCTTGTGAGTGAAGTTCCAGTCTACGCCGTTACAGAAAGCAAGAACTGTATCGTTGCCAGCTGTATAGTCAAAGTCAGGAGCGCTATCGCTTGAGAAACCTTGGTCGGCGAGAGTATATTCAGGATTAGCCTTAACCGGTTCGCCGTCGAGCATAAGAACTGCACAAGCAGTGTAGCGTGCTACGTAGTTGAAGCCACCCCATTCGCCAAGACGGTCCTTGATTCCGTGGTTGCCATTAGCGTTGATAACTGGATAAGGTCCAGGGTGAGTGCTGTGAGCGCTGTAAACGTCAACAGTTACATCAGTAGGAACATCGATAGTGTAGAAAGTAGTCCAACCGAAGTACTTTTCGCAGTTTTCCTGGTTGTAAGCAAGGTCAGCAGGGAAATTTTCACCTGGCCAGTCACCTACACCACCGTCAGAGAATGCACAGTTGTTAGAGCAAGCTGTTTCGTTCGAAGAAGTGAAACGAACTGCAGGGTGGTTGTCTTCACCAGTGAGGTAGTCTTCACGATAGATGTAAGAAGATGCAGTTGGAAGGCCTGTACAGCCGATGTAGCCAACGCCTTCGCCACCTTCGTCGTAGTCTTCAGCCTCGATGCGAACGGCTTCGCCTACAGTACCCGATACGCGAGGAGTGATCCATGGGCTCTGAGCCTTAACGCGGCTAACAACAACGTAAGAAGCCTGGTCGGCACCGCTGATGATAACCTTAACGCCCTTACCTGTTGCAGGAGCAGCAGAGAAAGTAGCATTTTCAAATTTCAGCTTTTCGTCGAGTTCGTTACCTTCAGCCTGGCCACCGCTAACAACGTATTCGTTGCCGTCAGCGTCGATAACTGCAACCGATACTTGAACAGGAGCGTCAGCGATAATTGTAACTTCACCAGCACCGAATTTCGGGCATTCGAAAAGGTCGTCGTAAGTCTTGGTAAGAGTAACTGTACCTGCAGTAGGAGCAAGCAAAGTGAAACCTTCGTCAGCTTCAGCGTCGGCACCTTCTACTGTCCAAGAGTCTTGGAGTGTTTCGTCTAAGGTCTCAGTAACGTAAGTGTAGCGGTGAGCGCTAACCGAAGAGACCAACAGGCAGAATACTGCCATCAGAGTAAATCTCAATTTCATAATTGAATTAATTTAAAAGTTGTAGAAAATAGTGTTTTGATTAACTAAAAGGTTAATTTCGACGCAAATATATAGTGTAATGAAAATCGCGTTTTGTGTGATTTGTTTCAAAAAATGTGTCGTTTGTTCAGTGTAATTAATTTGGAACAAAGGTGAATTTATTTGCAACGATTGTGAAAACGCGCCGAATGCAATCGATTGCGATTCCGCAATTTGTAGGTTTTAGTCGGAAATGATGTCAGATTGTGGTTTTTCGTGTTTTTAGGTTTGCTTATTTGTACAATTGTTGTCGGCTTGTGGCGATTATCGCATTCAGGTCGATTAATCTCGTGGTATTTTTGTTTGCAGTCGGCCGACAGCTTTGCGGATGCTTCGTTTCGCTTTGATTTTTGCGAATAATTAGTAAATTTGCGGTCGGGCAAATTGCTGAAGCACCGCTCACCGGACTTCGTCCGACGTACGCTATTTGCTAAATATAACTTTTGTTTGATACCATAATATATAAGCCAAATGCGATTCTTCACTCCTGTACACCTCATTTCCCGAATGCCTGTGAAAAGGATGCTGTTAATGGCACTATTCCTTATAAACGCGCTGTGGCTCAATGCTTTGCCTCTTAATTGGCACAATGTGACTGTCGACCGCAACGTGGAGGCTGTCTACTGTATGTATTGTGATAGCTATAGGCATTTCTGGATTGGTTCCGACCATGGCTTGTACCGTTACGACGGCTTTAACGCCTATCTGGCAATCGACGACGATTTGTTTCGCTCGCAGGTCTATTCGATTGTGGAACAGGCAGGTGTGCTCTACATCGGCACCAACAACGGTTTGCTTGGCATCGATATGCTCACCGGCAATTATCGGGCATTGGCGGTTGGCACGCCATCAGAAATCCGTTCGATGCTGATTGTCGACGATGTCCTGTGGATAGGCACTCTCGGTGGCTTGTATTTCTACGACATAGCGAGCGGCACTCTCAGCAAGTCGGATGCCCGGCTGCCTCACAGCGCCATCTACTCGATAATGCGCGATGTGCGCGGCATCACCTATCTGGGCACCTACAACGGCCTGTGCCGTTACAATGCCGGCACCCGCAGCTTCGATACAGTGGAGCTGGGCACAGGCAGTAGAGGCAATGTTTTTGTCAACACCATTGTCGACGACCCCGCCAACGATTGTCTGTGGCTTGGCTACGAAGGAGGATTGCTGCGCTATTCGCCCCGCACTGATAAGGCTGAGGCTGTATCGCGATTTACCGGCAATTCGGTGAAGGCGCTGATGCTTGCCGACGATGGTTCGCTGGTGGTGGGCACCGACGATGGCCTGTACATAAAGCGTGGCGAGGAGGTGGAACTCTATCGCCACGATTCACGGCAGAAGAAGTCGATATCACACAACGTGGTGTGGTCGCTCTACAGCTGTGAGCAAGGGAGCATATATGCTGGCACAGGAATGGGCATGGCGATAGCCGAGACGCGGCCGGTGCTGCGTCAGGTGGCTCTCGACGAGCTTACCGGTTCGGGTGAGGGAAATTGCCTGTATCGGATGCTCCGCGACAGCTCGGGAAATCTGTGGATGGGGGGCACAAACGGCATAATCCGACAGGCAGCCGACGGAAGCAGCACCACATGGTATCGGCCCGGCGACCCTCAGCATCCTTTGTCGCACAACCGTGTGCGCGACATCTATCAGTCGCATCGTGGTGAAATATGGGTGGCCACCGACGGTGGCATCAACCGCTACGATTCGGCCATCGGCCAGTTCCGTAACTATCGTATATCCGACTCCACCGGCCAGTATAATGCCAATTGGGTGTACAGCATCCTTGAGGATTCCTTGAAGATGGTCACCGGCAGCTATCTGGGCGGTATACTTGCCGTCGACCGTTCACGGTTGCCCGAGGCAGGCGGCTCGTGTGTTGCCGATATTGCAATAAACGCATCTAATGGATTGAGCAACAATCTGATAAACCAGATGGTGGCCGACCCTGAGGGGAATATCTGGGTGTTGCTGTTCCGCGACTCCACACTTACTCGCATCGATGCACACACCCATGCCATCTCTCGCACCGACATCCGCAAGGTGTCGGGGGCATATCCCTCGGCAGTGGTGTGTGCGCCCGACGGGCTTATCTGGTGCGGTTTTGCCAATGGAGTGGCTGTAGTGGGCCGCGATGGCGTGGTGCAGCGTGTGGTGCGGTTCCCGATTGGCGACGACTGCAATTTCCTAACCATGAGCGTGGTGGACGATGAAGTGTGGGCATCGACATCATTGGGAATGTGGAGTATCAGTCGAAATGACTATAGTGCACGGATGTTGCCATTGCCGATGAAAAACTACAGCTGCATATATTACGATTCACTCACCGACCGCGTGCTGCTGGGCGATGTCGATGGCTATGCCGAGGTGCATCGCGATATGCTGAACGCCATTGGCGAGGCCGACTCCATTGCCGTCGAGCGGCTGCTGTTCGACGGCGTACCGGCCCGGTTGGGTGGTAATGCCATCGAGGTGCCCGACGGAGTGCGCCGTATCGACATTGAACTCACCGCATTTACCTACAGCCGCCAGAATCCTTACAGGTTTGCCTACAGAATAGGCCATCAAGGCAATTGGGCGCTGGTGGCCGACGAATCGAACGTGATATCGCTCTCAGGCCTGTCGCATGGCTCATACACCATCGATATTCTTCTTGTTGGGGCCGAACAGCAGCCCACCTCGATTTCGCTGAAAGTGCTGCCGCCATGGTATCTGTCGACTTTCGCCATCGTGGTGTATCTGTTGACGCTGGTGCTTGGCATTGTCGCTTTGGCTGCTTATTTCCATCGCCGAAACATCGAGAAACTCAACCGTATGGAGAAGGAACGCACCCTGGAATCGGTGGACAACAAGCTGAAATTCCTATCCAACATGTCGCACGAGCTCAAAACCCCGCTTTCAATGATTCTGGGGCCGGTGAGCCAGCTGCGCGAGCGAATAGCCGACGGCACTGTGCGTCACACTCTCGATGTGGTTTACGACAACGCATTGAAGCTCAACATTCTGATTCATCGCACCATTGAAATCGACCGTCTCGAAGCCAACAAGGATAATATGCTGATATATTCGCGGCTCAATGCAGTGGAGTTTTGCCGGTGTATCCTTGAATCGTATCGCGACAGCCGCTCCGACAAGCGATTCTCGTTCACTGCCTCGCAGCCCGAGATTATTATTGAAGCCGATGCCGTTAAACTTGAGAGCATACTCGACAATCTGCTGTCGAACGCCTGCAAATACTCTGAAGAGGGCGCTTCGGTGGCGTGCGAACTGTCGTGCAACGGCAACATGCTCACCATAGCCGTAAGTGACGATGGAATGGGCATTCCCGAGAACGAGCACAACCTGATATTCGAGCGAATGTACCGCAGCGCACGCACTGCCGGGCTGCGCGAAGGCACCGGCATTGGTCTGTATCTGATAAAGCACTATATCGAGATGCATGGCGGCTCCATCGCTGTGACAAGCTGCGAGAACGAAGGCACCACATTTGTGGTGAGCATGCCGGTGGTGTGTGGCGAATCGGCCACCGAGCCCGGCCGCCAGTCAGGCTGCAAACACATCAGTGCGGCTGCCAACCGCCGTAGGATTCTTATCGTCGACGACAACAATGCAATTGCTTCGTTCATCAAGGAGCTGCTCAGCGCCGAATATCAGTGCGAGGTGGCCCAGAACGGTAAGTCGGGCCTCGCCATGGTGGCATCGTTTGCCCCCGACCTTATAATTGCCGACGAGATGATGCCTATAATGACCGGAATCGAGATGTGCCGCCGTATAAAGGACAATCCGGCCACGGCTGCCATTCCGATTATAATGCTCACAGCCAAGAACGACTCCGACACCGAGACGCAGAGTGCCCTGAGCGGCATCGATGTGTTCATCGGAAAGCCTTTCGACGCGCCGTTGCTGGTGGCAAGGGTAGGGCAGATGCTCAAGGCCAAGGACGATATGCGACGTTCGGCTCGAATTGAGACGATTACCACACCGCAGCCCATCGAGGCAGAATCAACTGCCGAAAAGCAGCTGGCTGCCATATCTCAGGCTATTGAGGCTCATATATCCGACCCCGATCTCAATGTGAACTCGCTGAGCGAAACCACCGGAATCCACTCCAAGCAGATGTATCGTCTGGTGAAGAAATATGTGGGAGTGACGCCGGTGGAATACATCAAGCAGATGCGTCTGCGAAAGGCCGCGATGCTGCTCGAACAGCAGAAATTCACCGTGTCGGAAATCATGTATATGGTGGGATTCAGCTCGTCGTCATACTTCTCGAAGTGCTTTGCCGCCCAGTATGGCTGCACTCCCAGCCAGTATTCGCAAAGTGGAGACGCCGATGAATAATGTGGCCTGTAGCGCGGTGAAAGGGCGTTTTTAGGCAAAATTTTGTCGTTGTCCGTAAATTTTCCTACTCTGTCCGTTTTGTGTCCAACCCTTTAATGCCGCCGTAATACTTTTGTGACGTGGAATTAATTAACCCGCGTCATGAATACCAATTTCAAACCGACATTTATCGCCTTCATTGCCATCTTGCTTCCTCTGCTTGCACAGGCAAGAATCAGAGGCAGCTACTACGGCACCAACTATACAGTTCCCTTTGCACATGCATATCGTGCACTGGCCGAACGCGGCATCGACCACCACGATGCTATCGACCGTGATGTGTATCACATGGCGCGTCTCGGCCTTAATGCCTTCCGCCTGCACCTTTGGGATGTTGAACTTACCGACAGCACCGGAAATCTGCTCGACAACGAGCACCTCGAATTGCTCGACTATCTCATTTCCTGCCTCGAGAGCCGCGGAATTTCCGTTATCCTAACTGCACAGACCAATTTCGGCAACGGATACCCCGAGCGAAACACCAACCCAAACGGCGCTTATAGCTACCGGTTCAATAAATGCGAGGTACACAGCAATGTCGAGGCCATTGCAGCCCAGCAACGTTACGTGGCGATGCTCGCCGAGCACCGAAACAGCTACACTGGGTGCCGATATGCCGACGATTCATCGATTATAGCCATCGAAATCAACAACGAGCCGTGCCACAGCGGCACTCGCGACCAGATTACCGCATATATTGACACCATGGTGGCCACATTGCGCTCCCACGGCTGGAACCGCGACATCTTATATAATGTAAGTCACAACGATTGGGCCACCGAGGCATATTATCGTGCCGATATCGATGGAACCACTTACCAGTGGTACCCAACCGGGCTGGTGAGCGGCCACACTCGTCACGCCAATTTCCTGCCGTATATCGACGATTACCATATTCCGTTCGACACCATTGCCGGTTATCACGGCCGTAGCCGTGTGGTGTATGAGTACGATCCTGCCGATGTTATCGACACATATCTATATCCGGCAGCTGCACGGACCTTCCGTAAGGCTGGATTCGATTGGATTACCCAATTTGCCTACGACCCAATCGACATAGCAGCCCAGAACACCGAATATCAGACTCACTTCCTCAATCTTGCCTACACTCCCGGCAAGGCCATCGGCATGATGATTGCCGCCGAGGTGGTGCGTCAGGTGGCTCCCGGCACCGATTTCGGTAAATATCCTGCCGACACTGTGTTTGCCGATTTCACCGTCAGTGCACGCCGCAACCTGGCTTTGCTCAACGACGGTGAGCGATACTATCACACTAACAACGTGGCCGATGCTCCTAAGGCTCCGAAAAAGCTGCGACATATAGCCGGCGTAGGGTCCTCACCATTGGTTACCACCGACGGTACTGGTGCATACTTCCTTGACAGGCTCGATACTGGCACATGGCGGCTTGAAATTATGCCCGATGTGGTGCTCACTCGCGACCCATTCGGAAAGCCGTCGCCGCACCGCAAGGTGGGTGAGATTCTGTATAGCCCTGTCACTCTGCGTCTTAACATTACATCGATTGATGGCCAGTGCCGCTATAAAGGCATCACCGA
This sequence comes from Muribaculaceae bacterium, assembly GCA_051878475.1. Taxonomy (GTDB): domain Bacteria; phylum Bacteroidota; class Bacteroidia; order Bacteroidales; family Muribaculaceae; genus SFRY01. Next base: position 8,409 of record JBJEKE010000299.1, read on the forward strand.
CGGTACTGGCAGCGGAATGTCGGAAGCCGATGGCACTATGACGCTTGCCCCCGGAGTTTACATCATTGGCAAAAAACTCGACGGCTACGGTGCTGATTACGTATATAATGCCCAAGGCTGTCGCGTGGGCGAATATGTGGCGCCTCATCGCACCGAGGTGCCGATGAGTGTGGTTCACACCCCGGCCGAGCGTGTTGCCGCCGGTGCCCCCCTATCCATCGCGGCAACCGTGGTGAGCGATGCCGTTATCGACTCGGTAATGGTGTATCCTTCCACCATAAGCTTCTGGAACGACCACAACACCCTCTACCGCATGCATAAATGCGGTAAATACACCTATAAAGCAACAATTGACAATTTAGGTTTATCAAAAAATATTGGTTGGTTTTGTTATAATATCGTAGTGTTTGCCGGTGGCAAGGCCTACACCTGCCCCGGCAATATTTCGGGTACACCGCTCGATTGGGATTATGTAGGCAACGATGTGAATCGCTACCGCACAGTAGTGAGCGAG
>JBJEKE010000300.1:0-8866 GCA_051878475.1 Muribaculaceae bacterium
CGTGAACATGGCACGGTCGGCATTCTATCCGCAAATCACTCTCTCGGGAAGTGCCGGATGGACCAACTCGGCAGGCTATATCATTCAAAATCCCGCAAAATTCCTCGCCACTGCCATGGGAAATATCACACAACCGCTGTTTGCACGCGGACAACTTACCGGACAACTGAAAATTGCCAAAGCTCAGCAGAAGGAAGCCCAATTGGCTTTCGAGCAGGCACTGCTTAACGCCGGAATCGAGGTGAACGATGCCTTAACAGCATTGCACACAGCACGACAAAAGACCGATGTCTACGCCATGCAGATTGAATCGCTGCAACAAGCCTACGAAAAGGCTCAGCTGCTTATGGATTATGGAAATTCTACTTATCTGGAAGTGCTTACCGCACAGCAATCGCTGCTGAGCGCACAGCTACAACAAACCGCCAACAGGTTCACTGAACTGCAAAGCGTTGTCACATTATACAATGCATTAGGAGGTGGAACATATTAAGCAAAGTATAGTTCTTCTCACAGACGTTTTCTGTATTCATTAGGTGAGGCGCCCAAGTGGCGCTTCACGTATTTTCCGAAGAACGATATACTCGAGAATCCCAGCTTATGGCAAATCTCCTTAGCAGATAAATCGGTGTATTCAAGATGATATCTTACTGAATCAATCAGTTTCTCATTAACCCAGCTTAATGCTGTGCGTCCGCTTAGCTGCTTGCACACCGTCGACAGATATTTTGGCGTTACATACAGTTTATCGGCATAATAAGACAGACCATGTTCCACCACTTCCATATTCGACAGCATGTCGATGAATTTACTGAACAATCGTTCTCTCTGACCGCCATTCATCTCATTTACCAAAGAATCATCTGTGTCAACATCGGCTATTATATCGTAAATACACGAACATAAAATGTGTGAAATACTTTTATCGAAAAAACGTCGGTCTTGACATTCAAGTTTTGCTTTTATAATAACCTGATACGATTCAAGCAAAGACATACTCCTATTGTTGATTTTTATCACCTGATTCTTATGCAGCCATCGAATCACACTCTTCACATCATTGCTTTTGTTGAAAGCCAAACTCGATATATCTGTTGAAACTCCAAGTCCGATTCCACGACAGTTGCCACTGGCATGAATCGACATTACCGTTACGCCGGGAAACAAAAACACCGCATGACCAGGCCGTAAAACTACACATCTATCGTTTTGTATTATTTTCATAACACCTTGTCGACATCCTAACACACAAAAGAGATTATTCGATAATTTACCAAGCACATTATCACTCCCAATACTGATGATACTTTCTGCTATTACAAAATGTTTGTCGCTATACAACAGTTTCAGAAACTTCTTATTCTGAATTTCGTTAACACTGTTTTCCAACGAAACAATTTTCAAATTATTTTCTTTAATAGTCATATTATCAAATACATAGTGTTGGTCAACATTAATTCAATGGACAATCAGTCTAATAAAAAAGCCTATCGTTCCTTAAATGCCGTAAAAATAATTATTGCAAAAGAAAAAGATGTCATCCAACACAACTACAACGAATTTTATACCAATAAATAATCAATTTAATACAACAGCCGACCTGTTCGTTGGGATGCAGGTCGGCTGTTGTAGTACTGGATTGTTGGAATTATCGATGGCTGCCAATCCAAGTGGCTTTCTTCCAGATGTATTCCAACGGGCCGTGGGTGTGATGGCTCATCCACCAACGACAGAACATAAGCTGCACGAGGAATATGCCCACACCTACAAAGAAGCTGGCAGTGGTGCCTATGCGCAGATAGAATCCCCAGTGGTAGAACAGCATTGAGCCGATGATACTCTGGCTGATATAGTTGGTTAGGCTCATGCGGCCGTAAGGAGCAATGCCCATGAACAACGACTGCATAGATGTGGTGTAGAACAGGAATACCACGCCCGAAACGAGGATTAGCATGAAAGCAAAGTTCGACAAGGAGGTGAGCACGAGGGTGAGATGTGTGAGCATGGTCTTGTTAGTGACAAAGTCGGGCACCATGTTGCCCAGTCCGTAAAGTGGGAAGAACGCCACGAGGGCAAATGTGAGCACCTTGCTCCACACATGCAGATTTTCCTTTGCAAATATGTCACGGCGGCCAATGAGCATACCGAAGAGGAAGAGGGCTGCAGTCTGGAACACACGGCCATGGTCCCACGCCCAAGCGAGACTGGCAAGTTGTCCCTCCCAAAGATTGACACGCACAGTCTCGAAGAACGAGCCGCTGCTCTGCACCTTGAATGTAGCATCCCAGAAACTGCCTGTAGGTAGCGACGGAGCTACAAAATCGGGATTGAATACACTGATTGCCAAATATATGAGCGACATTGGCTGCATAAGCAATACAATGGCAAGGATAAACACTTTTCGGTCCGACATCCTCGCAGTTAGCGGCAGGATGAATCCCACAAGCGAATAAAGCACCAGCACCTCGGCCGTGAAGAAGCATGCGTTGATGTTACCGAAGATGAACAGCAACACCAGGCGCCAGCAGAACCTGAGGCGGAAATCGCCGCCACGCAGACGCTGGTTGTCGTCCTGAATGAAGAAGCTGAATCCGAACAGCAGCGCAAACACTGCATAAGCCTTGCCCCCAAAGGCAAAGAACAGGCCGTCCCAGATGGCTCGGTTTGTAAACTGCAGCCAAGCGCAATCGGTATCGGGAAATGAATAGAAATTGAAATGTTCAATAGAGTGGAGCACAATGATGCCCATCACTGCAAGACCGCGCAACACGTCGGCAACGTCGACACGTGCATGTGACAATGGTTTGGTAGCTGTTGCTTGTTCCATAAAAGTTAATTAAGGATATGATAATTGGTTTAGCATTACAAAGGTAGCGAAAATGTATCGACTATGAAAGCGCGAGGCACTATTTGGCATTACGGACAAAGATTTTATCAATATTTCGAATGAATTGATTTATTTTGGAAAAAAAATGTAACTTAGTGGCAAACTTCTAAACCAAGACTGATATGTTTAGTAAAGAGACGTACGTTGGCCGCCGCGCCCAACTGAAGAAACTGGTAAAAAGCGGCATCATCCTGCTTCCGGGCAACAATGAATCGCCCTGCAACTATCCTAACAATGCTTACTACCCATTCCGTCAGGACTCATCGTTTCTGTACTATTTCGGGCAGAACGAAAGCGGCCTGGTCGGCTTCATCGATGTTGACAACAACACCGAAACCATTTTTGGCAACGATATCGACATTGAGGACATCGTGTGGTATGGCTCGGTCGACAAAGTGGCCGACATGGCTGCACAAGTGGGAGTGGCCAACAGTGCTCCTCTTGCAAAGTTAAAACCGGCAATCGACGCTGCAGTGGCTTCGGGCCGAAAGGTTCATTTCCTTCCACCCTATCGCCACGACACCAAAATCCTTATCCACGACCTGCTCGGCATCCACCCAAGTCAACAGACTGCCAAGGCTTCGCTCGACCTGATTCTTGCCGTTGTGGAGATGCGCTCGGTGAAAGAGCCCCAGGAACTTGCCGAGATGGAACTTGCCTGTGCCATCGGTTATAAGATGCACACCACCGCCATGCGCCTTGCAGTGCCGGGCGTAACAGAGAAATTCGTGGGCGGACAGGTTGACGGCATTGCCAATTCGTATGGGCAGAAAGTGAGCTTCGCCACCATATTTACCCAACATGGCGAGATTATGCACGGCGCACCGTCGACTACCCTGCTTGAAAGCGGACGTCTGGCGCTGTGTGATGCCGGTGCCGAAGGCCTCAACAATTATTGCAGCGACCACACTCGCACTTTCCCTGTCAACGGCAAGTTTACCCAGCGGCAGAAAGACATATATGAGATTGTAGTGGCTTGTCACGACTATGTTCTTGAGGTGGCTCGTCCGGAGGTGAAATACTACGATGTTCACATGGCAGTGTGCCGCCTAATGACCGAACGGCTTAAGGAAATAGGACTGATGAAGGGCAATGTAGACGATGCTGTTGCAGCCGGCGCCCACGCCATGTTCCTACCTCATGGCCTTGGCCATCAGATAGGCCTCGACGTGCACGATATGGAAGGCCTTGGCCAGCAGTATGTGGGCTTCGACAACGAAGTGCGTCCTTCCACCCAATTCGGCACAAACTGTCTGCGTCTGGGACGCCGTCTGAAAGAGGGCTTTGTGGTTACCGACGAGCCGGGCATCTACTTCATCCCTGCACTCATCGACGACTGGCGCGCCAAGGGGCATTGCAAGGATTTCATCAACTACGACCTGCTCGAAACTTACAAGGACTTTGGAGGCATCCGCATCGAGGACGATGTACTGATTACTGCCGACGGCTGCCGTTTCATGGGAGCTGAACGCATTCCGTATCACACCGACGAACTCGAAGAATACTTGCGCGACCGCTAATTACATTACATCACGATAACCATGGCGATTACGGCTTTTCAGAAATGAATGCCGTAATCGTTTTTTATGGTGTCCATCACAAAGGTGCTTTCAATTGAACCCAGCCCTTCGATGGAGCCCAGCACATTGAGCACAAACTCACGGTAGTACTTCATATTGGCGGCATGCACCTTCAGCAGATAGTCGAAGCTGCCCGACACGTTGTAGCATTCCGACACCTCGGGAATGCCTTTAACCATCTGTGAAAACTGCTCGGCAATGTCGTGGCTCATCCTGTGCATCTTCACATTGCAAAACACCACAAAGCCTTGGTTGAGTTTCTCGGCATCGAGCACTGCTATATACTTCTTTATATAGCCATTGTTCTCGAGCCGCTTTAGCCGTTCAAACACAGGCGTGGTTGACAGATGCACTCGCGCTGCAAGTTCCTTGGTGGTAAGGCGCGCATTCTCCTGTAGAGTGCGCAGAATCTGAATATCAACAGTGTCTAATGTGTCCATATAGAATAATATTCTGTAAATGTATGTAAATTCAATGCGAAATTAATCACTTTTTCTATCAAAACAAATTCACACAGCTATATTTTCTGAATTTCGAAAAATATTTGTTCGTTATTTCTATCAACCATAACTTTGTCGTGTAAATCAAAAACAAGAAACAATAATAAAAACTTAATATTATGGCAACAGAAAAACTTCATTTCGAGACTCTTCAACTTCACGTAGGACAAGAACAACCCGACCCTGCAACCGACGCACGCGCCGTGCCCATCTATCAAACCACCTCTTATGTATTCCGCAATTCGCAGCACGCAGCCGACCGCTTTGGTCTTCGCGATGCCGGCAACATCTACGGACGTCTCACCAACTCCACACAGGATGTATTTGAGAAACGTGTAGCCGCCCTTGAGGGTGGCGTGGCAGGCCTGGCTGTGGCATCAGGTGCCGCAGCCGTTACCTATGCCCTGCAGAACATACTCACCAACGGCGACCATGTGGTGGCAGCCGACAATCTTTACGGCGGCTCGTATAACCTCATTGCCCACACTCTGGAATCGCAAGGAATAAGCCACACCATTGTCAACGTGAACGATTTCGATGCTGTTCAGGCTGCCATCCAGCCAAACACCAAGGTCATCTATGCCGAAACATTCGGCAATCCCAACAGCGACGTTACCGACATCGAAGGCCTTGCAGAAGTGGCACACCGCAACAATCTGCCTCTGATTATCGACAATACTTTCGGCACTCCATACCTTATTCGACCGATTGAGCACGGTGCCGACATTGTGGTTCACTCTGCCACTAAATTCCTGGGCGGACACGGCACATCGTTGGGCGGCATTATCGTAGACGGCGGCAAATTCGACTGGAAAGCCAACCCCGACAAGTTCCCGACTCTTGCCAAGCCCGATCCAAGCTATCACGGCGCAATATTTGCCGACGTAGCCGGACCGGCAGCATTCGTCACCCGAATCCGTGCGGTGATTCTGCGCGATACCGGTGCCGCTATATCACCTTTTAATGCCTTCATACTCCTTCAGGGCGTTGAAACACTTTCGCTGCGCGTTGAGCGCCACGTGGCAAATGCGCTGAAGGTGGTTGCATACCTATCGAAGCATCCGAAAGTTGAGAAAGTAAACCACCCGTCGTTGCCGGAGCACCGCGACCATGCTCTCTACGAAAAATACTATCCCAACGGAGGCGGAAGCATCTTCACCTTCGAAATCAAGGGTGGCAAAGAGGCTGCCTGGCGATTCATCGACTCGCTCAAAATATTCTCGCTGCTTGCCAATGTTGCCGACGTGAAAAGTCTTGTAATACATCCATACACCACCACACACTCGCAGATGACACCTGAAGAACTTGAACAGCAGCACATAACCCCGGCATCAATTCGTCTGTCGATTGGCACCGAACACATCGACGACATTATTGCCGACCTCGACCAAGCCTTTGCGAACGTATAAGCAAAAACCAGAATAATACTGTTTAGATTAGAATGCGTGGAAGAGTACCGTTTTTTCGGAATACTCTTCCATGCTTATTTTTTGCCCTTTCGCTCACTTTTTATGCCGCAAATCGCTACCTTTGCCACTGATGAAAGCAACCAAGCAATACATACGGCAACATCTTGCACCCATATACGGCACCCGAGAGGCCGACGCCATGATGCGCATCATTCTGGAAAGTATAATGCACTACTCAACCGTCGACTTGCTTATCCATGCCGACGATGAGATTTCGCCGTTCACCCGCCAACGAATTGAAAATGTAGTGAGCAGGCTTGAATGCCATGAACCGATACAGTATGTTTTCGGCGAGGCTTTCTTCGGCGGACATCGGTTCAAGGTAACACCCAACACCCTCATTCCCCGGCCGGAAACCGAGCAACTCGTCGACATTATTCTCGATGAGAACCACGCCACCGATCTTCGTGTGCTCGACATAGGCACCGGCAGCGGCTGTATAGCCATTTCACTGGCTCTGGGGCTGCGGTTTGCCGATGTCACCGGCATCGACATATCGCAGGCAGCCCTGAAAGTGGCAGCCGAGAATGCCAAGGCCCTGAAAGCATCAGTACGCTTCGAGCAATGCGATATACTGCACCAAGAGCCTACCGGCCAGTTCGAGATAATAGTGAGCAACCCGCCGTATATCTGCAACGAGGAGCAGACATCAATGGCAGCCAATGTGGTTGACTACGAGCCTCGAGAGGCCCTATTTGTACCCGATTCCAACCCCTTACTGTTCTATCGGGCAATAGCCGGCTATGCCATCCATGCGCTTGTCGACGGCGGCCGCCTGTACTTTGAAATCAACAGCCGTTTTGGCAACGAAATTGCCGATTTGCTCGGCAGAATGGGCTTTACTGACATCGACATAACCAAAGATATGTATAACCGCACCCGCTTTGCTCGTGCCATCAAGACAAAATCGAGATGATTAAAAAGAGCATAACAGCAGAAGAGGCATACTCGAAGATGACGTGGCTGTGTTCGCGCAGCGAGCAATGCCGTTTCGACATAGGGCAGAAACTGCAACGCTTGGGGCTGAAAAATGCCGATGTCACCGAGGTTCTCGACCGTCTTTCCGAAGAACATTACATCGACGATGCCCGATATGCCCGTGCATTTTGCAACGACAAATCGAAGTTCCAAGGATGGGGCCGAGTGAAGATATCATATGCCTTGAAGCAGCGCAACATACCACAAACGGTTATCGATGAAGCCCTGGAAATTATCGATGACAACGATTATACCGCTAAATTATCTGCACTGCTGCAAAATAAACGGCGCAGTATAAAGAACCCCGACCCTACCGCTGTCAGAGCCACACTTTACCGCTTTGCCGCCTCGCGCGGATTCGAAACTTCGCTGATAATGCGCTGTATCGATAAAATTGTCGATGAACCCGAGGAATATGACGAACTATAGGCAAATAATCCGTTCGGTGGCCGATGTGTTTTTCCCACGCATTTGCCCGGTGTGCCATTCGGTGCTAAACTGCAATGAACGCTATGTTTGCATCGGTTGTATCGACGATATACCCGTAACTCATCTGCATCGCGAGCCATTCAACCAGGTGGAACAGCTGCTGGCCGGAAAAGTGCGGATTCACCGCGCTTCTTCACTGTTCTACTACACCAAGACCTGCGCGTATGCGGCTATTTTGCACGACATAAAATACCGCAATGCACCGTTGTTTGCCAAGTGGATAACCATGAAACTGGCGCGTGAACTTCTCGACGAAGGTTTCTTCGATGGTATCGATGTAATTGTCCCGATTCCCCTTCACGAATCGAAACTTGCCAAACGCGGATACAACCAAAGCGAATACATTGCCAAAGGTATATCCGAAATAACCGGAATAATTGCGAAAACCGCCATCGTTGCCGATGTTCCTCACTCAACCCAGACTCAAAAGCACCGACACGAACGATGGGAAAACACAAAGGACATTTTCTCGGTGAAAAATCCTGATGATATCGAAGGAAAACATGTGCTGATAGTTGACGACGTAATAACCACAGGCGCCACCATTACATCGGCAGCACTGGAGGTTGAGCGATGTGGAGCTGCAAAGATTTCGGTGTTGTCGCTCGCTTTGGCACAGCTATAAGATAACGACCATCAACTCGGCAACGCCTCCCGCTCATGACGACGACGGCTCAAAAAAAAAGTTGGAATAGATGAACTGATGGGCTATGCTCTGGGTGTAGTCCATCTTTCGTATGACGACTTTTGCCGACTATCACCGGAGGAGTTCGGGGCTGTATGCAAGGCTTATGGTGAGCATTACGAGGCTTCGGTGCGCAACGATTGGGAGGTAATGCGGATGCTGGCTACTATCACCATTCAGCCGCACTGCAAGAAGAAGATAACACCGAAGAAGCTTCTGCCCTTCGCATGGGACCACAAGCCGAAGCCTGATGCACCGGTGCTGTCAAAGGAGCAGAC
>JBJEKE010000301.1:0-2158 GCA_051878475.1 Muribaculaceae bacterium
TCAACCGCTTTGAGCAGGAGATGATATTCTACATCGAGAAACTCGATGTAAACGAAGAGAAGCAGCGCTTGGGCAATCATCTGAACTATTTTCTCGACACACTCAGCCACGGTGAAGGTCAAGGGAAGAAGCTCGGCTTCATAAGTCAGGAAATAGGCCGCGAGATAAACACCCTGGGCTCGAAATCGAACCACTCAGAGATGCAAAAGATAGTGGTGAAGATGAAAGACGAGCTTGAACAGATAAAGGAACAGGTTCTTAACGCACTATAACCAAAAGGAGCATATCATGAAACGCGGACACCTGATAATAGTATCAGCCCCATCGGGAAGCGGCAAATCGACCATTATAAACGAGATAATCAAGGACGAAAGCCTGCGGCTTCAGTTTTCGATATCGGCCACGAACCGTCCACCGCGCCGCGGCGAAGCCGACGGAGTGAACTATTACTTTCTGAGTACCGAGCAGTTCAAGGCAGCAATCGATAACGACGAGCTAATAGAATATGAGGAAGTGTATCCCGGCCGCTACTACGGCACTCTGCGCAAGGAGATAGAGCGTATATGCGGCAGCGGCAACAACGCCATTCTTGACATCGACGTTAAAGGAGCCGTGAATGTGATGAAGCAGTTCGGAGCCGATGCCACCTCGATATTCATAAAGCCGCCGAGCATCGAAGCATTGCGCCATCGGTTGCTGTCGCGCGGCACCGAGGACGTTGAAGCCATAAACCAGCGCGTGAGTAAGGCCGAGTATGAGCTGTCGTTTGCCGACAGGTTTGCGCATGTGGTGGTAAACGATGTGCTTCGCACAGCAATCGATGAGGTGCACGCCATCATAAAGGGATGCATTGAGAAATAATATTATAGCGATGACAAAACCGGCAACCACAGTTGGGATATTCGGAGGGTCGTTCAACCCAATCCACAGCGGGCACGCCATATTGGCCAACTACATTACCCAATATGGGGGTCTCGACCAGGTGTGGTTTATGGTATCAGCCCAGAATCCGCTTAAAGCAGTTTCAGGGTATGCCGACGACAATCACAGACTGCAGATGGCGCAGATGGTGGCAAGGCGCAACCGCTGTTTCCGCGCATCAGACATGGAGATGCATATGCCGAGGCCATCATACACTATCGACACGCTTGCCACACTCCGGGAAAAATATGCCGAGTGCCGATTCGTACTTATTATCGGTGCCGACAACTGGCAGATATTCGACAAATGGCGCGATTACCGTAAAATAATCGACGAATACGGGGTGGTAATATATCCCCGGATGGGATATGAGATTGACGAAACAAGCCTCCCGGCCAACGTACGATATCTGCGCGAGGCTCCGGTGGTGGAGATTTCATCGACATTCATTCGCCAGGCCATCGGCCGTGGCGACAACATGGAATTCTTTATGCCCGACGATGTATATACTTACATCAAGGAGCATCATCTATATGAACGATAACCTAAAAAACATATGGACACTACATCGAAAATAAGTCCCAACAGCATAGCCTTCATAGGCTTAGCCAATGAATACTGCACCACACTGGCGAATGCGCAGCAATATGAGCAGGCCGAATTTGTAGATTCGATGCTGAAACTTCTGCCACGGATCTACATCAGCGCAACCGACATATCAATTGGCAATGAGCCTGAGGCATACATAGAGCCATATCTCGACGAGGACTATTACGAAAGCGTACGCCACCATGTGGAAATGGTGATGGGTCCCGACGATATATATCTCGAGGTATTTGAAGCCGACATGAAATATTCCGATACCCCGATAAGCGCCAGCATAGCAGAGGGGCTTACCGACATATTCCAGGACTTGTTCAACTTTGTGAACAATGTGAAGGATGCACCACAGGAGCAGATAAGCGACTATGTGTCTGTGTGCAAGGAGAACTTCGAAACATTTTGGGGACAACGGCTGTGCAATGTGATGAAGGCGCTTCACGACATCAAGTATAACAACGACAACAGGATATAGACATGGAAATAAAGGAATCAGGACTATCACTTGCGGAGTTTCTCGATGAGAGCCCGTGTAATTTTCTTGCAACCCATAGCATAGCCCAACGGCTGGAAGCTGCAGGCTACCAACGCTTAAGCCAACGAGACAAATGGGCAGTTAAGCCGGGCGACCGCTTTT
>JBJEKE010000302.1:0-8796 GCA_051878475.1 Muribaculaceae bacterium
CGGCGAAACATTTGAAAGTGACTTAGGAGAAACTCCCACGCTGGTTATCAGAAAAGAATTCTGCACCTATCACGGTTTATGAGACGAAGTAACACTTTCCATCGTCAGCCGAGCTGTAATGTGCGTGTGGCGGGGGCAGGATTCGAACCTGCGACCTCCAGATTATGAGACTGGCATGATACCTCTTCACTACCCCGCATATCAAAAGAAAAGCAGCAGGAGCAACACTTTGGAACGCATCGGGGAACGGCGCTGTACCCCCTTGTTTTATGGTGCCGAAGTATGCGTTCAGTCCGGCATCCTGCTGTATTTGTTATCGGCGCAACGTTCGTAGCAGAGGAAATCATCCTTCCGGATGACCGCAGCGCGTATTCCGGAGCACTTACAATTTTACTTTCGAAGTATCTCTGCTACATCGGCAACCGATGTTCATCAAAAGGCAAGGCAACAGGCATCAGGGATATTCATGCGCTCTGCCAGCTGAGCTACATCAGTGTGGGCACAAAAGGCCGGACTCGAACCGGCGACACCATGATTAACGAAGTAATCCCCAACTTCAGCACTTGCCTCGATTTGTGTTCAAAGAACGATTTCGCGGCAACGGGCGGCTCGCTATTGCCATCGTTAGCAGTCCGTTTGCCGATTTCGACTGCAAACCTACAACCCCGCTATGCAATCTTTTTGCGCAGCAAATAAAAAAGTGAAAAAAATATTCGATATTGCTATATTTCCCACGAATCAGGGCTCTCTGACGTCCACAAGTGCCTTCATTACCGAGATAAAATCGCCATTAGGCAGTTCTATTGCCGACCTTTTAGGCGGATGAATTTCTGAGCAAGAATCAACTTTTTCCCAAATTTTTTTCCAATACGCATAAACACTGCATAACGGTATCCGAACTTTGCACCGTAACTCAAAAACGAAACCCTTCAGCTTCCAATAATAACGAAGCAATGGAACTTTGGCAGACAAGGTGTATGCACGTGACTGAAAATCACGACAACGTGGTTCGAATCCACGAGGTTCCACACACAGCAATGAGGTGTCCTCCAGCGGCAACGAGAGCCGGCTGCAAATCTGCAGCCATTTAGGCTCGTGGGTTCGAATCCCACCACCTCAACAAACGGGAGCATAGTTCAGATGGTAGAATGTCGGTCTCCAAAACCGAAGGTCGGAGGTTCGAGCCCTCCTGCTTCTGCACACAGCACACATCGGCAGAGCAGCACATGCTGCTCCTGCCCGATTTCAGCGAAAATGCTTCGGTAACTCAGAGGATAAGAGCCCCTCGCTACGAACGAGAAGGTCGCAAGTCAGAATCCTGCTTGAAACACCACCAACAAAGGCCCAGCCCGAAAGCCAAGGCAAAGGCGCTGGCAAAAAGCCCGAAACAAAATGTGAGGATACCCGAGAGGCCTAAGGGGACGGTCTGCAAAACCGTTAGTCATCGGTTCGAATCCGATTCCTCACTCCAACGACAGCGGCTGTTCCCACCTGGAATAGCCGCTGTTGTTATAAGCCATCATTCCAAAAGTGTAAGATCTACGTCAATCGTCTGTAATTGCGGTCTACTTTCCGATGCAGAAGTGGGAGAAGATGGTGCCGAGGATGTCGTTTGGAGTGATTTCGCCTGTGATTTCGCCCAGATAGTGCATTGTCTCGCGGATGTCCTGGCTGACGAAATCGCCGCTGAGGCCGTCACGCAGGCCGTCGATGGCACGCTCTATGGCTTGCCGGGCGCTGCGCAGAGCCGCGTAGTGGCGGGCGTTGGTCACTACCACCTCGTTGGCATCGTTCTGAGGAAGGGCGGCAAGGGCGCATATGCGCTGCTGGAGCGAGTCGATGCCGGTTGAGTTCTTGGCCGAGATTTGCAACGGCTGTGCCTGTGGAAGGTGGTCGGCAATGGCTGCGGATGCTGTGGCGAGCTGAGAGTCAGTTGCCAGGTCGGCTTTATTGATGATTGGCACAATGCGAGTGGTATCGGCCGTGGCATTGGCTATGCGAGTGAATGTTGTGTGGATGTCGTCGGTGGGTGCAGTGACGTCGATGAGCCACAGCACTATCGAGGCTTGGTCGAGCTTGCGGAATGTGCGCTCGATTCCCATCGATTCCACCACGTCGGAGGTGGTGCGGATTCCGGCGGTGTCGATGAATCGGAACAGCGTTCCGGCTATTACGATGGTGTCCTCTATTACGTCGCGAGTGGTACCGTGGATGTCACTCACCAAGGCGCGGTCGTCGTGCAGAAGAGTGTTGAGCAAGGTCGACTTGCCCACGTTGGTCTCGCCCACTATTGCCACGGGGATGCCGTTCTTGATAGCGTTGCCCACGGCAAACGATTGCTCGAGGCGCGATATCTCGGCATGGATGTCGGTGGCGAGTGCGAGGAGGCGGCTGCGGTCGGCAAACTCCACTTCTTCCTCGCTGAAATCGAGTTCCAGCTCCATGAGCGACACAAATTCGAGCAATTGCCCGCGGAGCTGTGCCAAGCGGTGGCTAAACTGGCCGCGCATCTGGCTGAAGGCTATGCGATGAGCCGCTTGCGACGATGATGCTATGAGGTCGGCAATGGCCTCGGCCTGCGACAGGTCGAGACGGCCGTTGAGAAATGCGCGCTGGGTGAATTCGCCTCCGGTGGCCATACGGCAGCCTGCGACAGTGAGCAAATTGAGTATCTGCTGCTGAATCCACACCGAGCCGTGGCACGATATCTCGATGGTGTCGTCGCCGGTAAACGAGCGCGGAGCGCGGAACAGCGTAAGCACCACCTCGTCCACCACATATCCGTCGGGACCAACAATGCGGCCCAGATGGGCAGTGTGCGACGGCATCTGCCCTATCGGCTTACCCGTCCACACTTTCGAAGTAATGTCAATAGCATCTGCTCCGCTCACACGGATTACGGCTATTCCGCCTGTGCCGGCAGCGGTGGATATGGCGCAAATGGTGCTGTCGGTGTTCATCGCAATCCCCAGTCTTTATAGTTATACGTAGCTTCAACAGCAGCTTCCACATCGTCGGGCAACGCGCCGAACAGATCGTAGCCCGTCGAAGCCTCGATGGCATCGATGCTCACGGCATACTTCTTCACCTCGCCCTTGCAGGTCTGATTCTTATATATAAAGCCGATGGCGCGCGGCGGATTGGCACACGGGGCGAGCACCGCCTTGAAGAATGCCGGCGGCACAGCCACACGGCTACGGCCAATAGTTGGCATATCGTCGGTGATAATCGGGCCGCAGGCCACTATGAGCACACTATCGCGCTCGGCCCACTCGCGCACCTTGTTTTCAAGCTTGTTCCAGCCACCGGTGTTGAGCGACTTGTCCTGCGGACAAATGTTCGACATGTAGAACGACTCGTGCATGGCCTGCGAACTCCACTTCATGTCGGCCGCAGGCGCCATATGGCCACGGTCGTAGCCCGAATGGGTATAGTCGGCAGGAGTGGCCGACTCCTCAAAGTTCGGGTCAGGCTCAAAGTTCTTGTATCGCGGCGTTTCGCCCTGCGTCTCCGAGCGCAGCAACTCATAGACCACGCAGTTAGGGATATGGTATTTCGAATTGAAATACACCCGATAACCCACATAGTCGCACTGCTCCACCTCCATGCCCGGCATCAGCCGCACATCGAGCAAAGGCGAATTGTCGACGGCCGACTCGGCGCCCTTAGCCGTCATGTCGTTGAACATGAAACGACCAATATAGTAAAGCAGACCCACCACGATGGCCAGCCACAAGAATGCCATGAACATGCGCTTAACGTTAGCCACCTTCATTCGTGCAGCCTTCGACGAAGCGCCACGGCGCTGAGTATTGTTACGTTTACGGGTAGTCATATATCCATCCAGAAAATTAAGTTCGGCCTCGCCGCCCAATTGCATTGCAAAGATAGTGCAAGGTGAGAGCAATGGCAAGCGAAAACCGACAGTTTTCAGATTGGCATTGCCGAACCGCAGCCTATCTTATCCAAAGATAGTGCAAATCGAGTGCAGAACAATCAAGTTTACTTGATTTGTTATGCCGAGATGCAGCCTATCTTATCCAAAGATAGTGGTTTGACAAGAAATTAATGCTTCAAAAAAAAGCTCTCACGGAGTACGCAAGAGCAAGAAAATCTTCGGCTTATAGCCTTGTTGTGATAAGCTTTTTTAGTATCTTTGCGCCAAAGATAATAAACTTTTTTTGAAAAACAAACAAAAAATCAATAATTATGGAAAATATCTTAGGTCTAGACCTCGGCACAAACTCAATAGGCCTATCTTTACGGGACCCGGAAAAAGAAGGAAATATTGAATCGCAACTTGACTTATTTCGTTCAGTAATATTTGATTCAGGTGTTGGCAAAGGTAAAACTGGTGAATTTTCTTTTGCTGCCGAACGAACTAAATACCGCAGTTCAAGGAAAAGATATAAAACAAGTCGGGAACGACGTCAAGGCACGTTGCGCGTGCTTATAGAAAACGGAATGTGTCCTTTGTCATTTGAAGGTCTTGACAAATGGAGCAGATACGATAAACAAAAAGGTCTATTCCGCAAATTTCCAACCGATGAACAAGAATTTATCCAATGGATTCGCCTAGACTTTGACAATGATGGTATACCCGAATACAAGAATCCTTATGATATAAGAGCAGAATTTGCAACTAATGTAGTTGATTTAAGCAACCAAATCAATAAATACAAATTAGGTAGACTGATTTACCATATCGCACGAAGAAGAGGTTTCAAAAGCAGCAAAGGGGAAACCTTACAATCGCAGGCCGAGAATGAAAATGAAAGTGAAAACTTTGAATTGAGCGATGAATTAAAGAAATCTGAAGAAAAAAAGGCTCAAAAAATTAAGGATTATATGGCAGCCAACAATCTGCCTACCGTTGGTTGCGCTCTTGCCAAATTGCAAGATGAAGGGGAAAGAGTTAGAGGAAGCGAATATACTGTTGTCCGTTCACAATACAAGGATGAGCTAATTGAAATATTCAAGAAACAAAAACTCGACTTGAACAGTGATTTCTGCACGGCAATATTAAGTGACAAGAAGGCTCAAGGAACAATTTTCTATAAGCGACCGCTAAAGTCATGCAAAGGACTCGTAGGAAAATGTACATTAGAAAAAAATAAATCACGATGTTCTGAAAGCCGACCAGAATTTGAAAAATTCAGAGCACTATCATTAATCAACAATATTAAGTATCGAGAAGGTGATAACAGCGAATGGAAATCATTAAGTGCAGAACTACGACAATCACTGTATAGCGAGCGGTTTCTGCTTTCGAGAGCATTCTTCAAGTTTTCAGATATTCGCGAATGGCTACAAAAGAAGCTGAACTGTGATTTGCAATATAAAAGCACAATTAATTATCCAGACAGCACCACAGTATACGGATGTCCTGTGACATATCGTTTAAAGAATTTGCTTGGAGAAGACTGGGAAAACATAAAAATTGAATCGACAAAAGAGCGAATAAACAAGAAAACAGGAGAACCTCATAGAATTACTTATAACTACGAGGACATATGGCACATTTGCTTCTCGTTTGACGACCCTGAGTACATTAAAGAATTTGCCGGAAAAACATTAGGATTTGATAATGACCAAATAAAGAAAATAGTAGCATTATATAACTCTATTGCAGATAATTATGCTAAATTATCATTGCACGCCATTAACAGAATAAATCCATTCCTAGAAGCCGGATTCATTTATTCTCAAGCTGTGCTTTTGGCTAAGATGCCTGAGATTCTGAAAGATAAATGGGTAGTTAATAAGGCCGATATGGAAAAATACGTAGCCCAACTGCTTGTAGACTATGACAAAGGAAAGTTGTACAAGAAAATAACCAACAGCTTGATATCAGACTATAAAGCACTCACATTTGAAAATAAATTTGCTCATAAGAATAAGGAATACACTCTTGAAGAAAGCGATTATGCCGATATCGACAAAAAAATAAATTCTACTTTGGGTTCGGCAAAATATGATAATTTGTCAGCTGACGAAATATCAGAAATTAGGAATAACGTATCAAATCTATACGCTAATTTCTTCAAATCATCATCTCGTGATTACGAAAAGATAATGCCACTTATCGACTATATTGCTGAAGGAATTGCGTCGAAATATGGTGTAAATTTCGATTTGCTTAAAGACAATTTGTACCACCCATCAATGATAGAGTTCTATAAACAAGTTGAAATAAAAGAAGGAGTTATACCGCAACTTGGTTCACCTGTCATCGGAGCAATCCGCAACCCAATGGCAATGAGGGTTCTCCATACTTTACGCCGAGAAATTAATGAACTATTAAAAGAAGGCATCATCGACCCCGACACTCGCATAGTAGTGGAAACAGCAAGAGAGTTTAATGATGCAAATTGGCGATGGGCAATTGACACATATCAAAAAGAAAGAGAACAAGAAAACCAAGTGTTGAGAAATTTATTAAAAGAATTATACACAGAAAGAGACATCACTGGCAATGATGTTGACCAAGCCAGATTACTCTTTGAGCAATCTGCCATTTTCAACACATTTGAAGAAAAAGACAATTTGCTTGTGCATACCAATAAATTACGATTATGGCACGAGCAAAAAGGCATATGCTTGTATACTGGTAAGACGATTTCTTTGAGCGAATTACTTAACGGCAGTTGGGACGTAGAGCATACAGTGCCCAGAAGCATATCATTTGACAACTCGCTCTCTAATCTGACTATATGCGACAGTCATTTCAATAGGAAAGTAAAGAAAAACAAAATACCGGCTCAATTAACCAACTATGACGAGATATTGCCAAGGATACAGCCATGGATTGATAGAGTTGAACGACTACAGCGAAGCCTAAATTATTGGAAAGACAAATCAAAAAGGGCCCAAGATAAAGAATCTAAAGATAATGCCATCAGGCACAAACATTTAACCGAACTGGAGCTGGATTATTGGCAAAAGAAAGTGAACACTTTCACAATGAAAGAGTATACCGACGGATTCCGAAACAATCAGTTGAACGATACCCGAATAATAACAAAATATGCCTACCATTATTTACGTAGCCTGTTTTCTCATGTCGATGTTCAAAAAGGAAGCACAACAGCTGAGATGCGGAAAGCACTCGGAGTTCAAAAACAATATGAGAAAAAGGACCGAAGCCTGCACTCACATCATGCTATTGATGCTGCAATATTGACTTTGATTCCAACTTTTGCAAAGAAAAAGGCCTTGCTTGAAACATTCTATCGCATGCAAGAAAATGAGCGGTTTGGTCTTGGTCAGGATTTCTTAGCAAAAGAATTCCAGCAGTTAAAGAATGAATGCGGAATTCCAAACGTAAAGAACTTGACTTCGTATATTGAGAACAATATAATTGTGAAACATGAAATCAAAGATAAGTGTCTTATCCCTGCTCGCCGCAAACTTAGACGTCGCGGCAAAGTTGTAACAGACGCTGATGATAAACCGATAATTCTCACCGGTGACTGCATAAGAGGAGAACTCCACAAACAAACATTTTATGGTGCGATAAAACAAAATGATAAGACAGTATATGTCGTAAGAAAACCAATTAACGAGTTTAAAAAATTAGCAGACCTTGAGAAAGTCATCGTAGACAAAAAATTGTTCGAAATAATTAAAGGACAAGTAGATAAGCATAAGAATTATCAAGAGGCTTGTAAAGATGGCATCTGGATGTTAAAGCACACTGATAACGGACTTTTACGCATTCATAAAATTCGACATGTTAGGTGCCTAACAACAATTAGAAAACCTTTAACAATCAAAAATCAAACTAATTTATCAAGAGAAGAGTATAAGAACTCATATTATACAGAATCAGGAGACCTGCCATACCTATGCAAATACACATCAGTTGACGCTATTCGAGATAAAATTGTATTTTATTCACTCTTTGAATTGTCGCTCTTCATGAAGCGAGGTGGAATCCCTAAGAAAATTCAATACAACGGGAAAGAGTATTTGTTATCCGATATACTCTCAAAAGGTAAAATGATTATTGTTTATAAAGACGATAAAAAGGTATTAAAAGATTTGTCTCATGAACAGCTTATTAAAAGGCTCTATGTAGTAGAAGGACTTGAGAGAGATGGAACTAGAATAGTCCTAATTCGACATAATGTCTGCGAAGTGACTGGAAGAGGAGAAACCATTAATCATGCAAATCCTGCGAAAAAAATTAGATGCACTGCAAATAATTTGAAATGGATTACTTACGGAAAGGATTTCGAAATAAAGGGCAATGATATCGAATTAAAATTCTAATGATAAAGAAGACGTTATATTTCGGTAATCCTACTTACCTTTCGCTTCGCGACAGGCAGCTTGTAATCAAGTTGCCGGAAGTGGAGAAAAACCCCGATTTGCCGCCTTCGTTCAAGCAAAATTCCGAGGTAACGAAGCCCATTGAGGATATCGGCATCATTGTGCTCGACAACCGCCAAATCACTCTCACCCAGCCACTGCTGTCGGCGTTGCTCGATGTGGACTGCGCACTGATAACCTGCGACGAACGCGGTCTTCCTGTTGGCCTAATGCTACCGCTTTATGGCAACACGCTTCAGAGCGAACGCTTTCGCGACCAGATTTATGCCTCTACCCCACTGAAAAAGCAGCTTTGGCAACAGACCATCGTTACAAAGATTCACAATCAGGCAGCAGTGCTCCGAACGCAGGTGGGCGGCCATCAGCGATGCATGGATGTGTGGGCCGGCGAGGTGAAGAGCGGTGATGCCGACAATCGCGAAGCCCGCGCCGCCGAATATTATTGGAAAACGCTGTTCGGCC
>JBJEKE010000303.1:0-8790 GCA_051878475.1 Muribaculaceae bacterium
GCTTTTCGACTCGATATTTCCTTGGTAGAAAATCACTTTTTGTTGGTGAAGCTTTCCGTGTGAGTGGATTTGTGCCCTTAGCTGTGGCACGTCCTTCTCGGTGAGTACCAGAATCTTGTGGTTTCCGGTTTCGTTAAGCAGTTTGTCGATGAGGCTCGAAGTGATTTCACCGGCGCCGATAATCACGTAGTGGTTGGTGAGGCTTTTGTATGTCACCGAGCCTTCGGTTATATGCTGCACGCGGCGCTCAATGATGTTTGATATGGTGGAAATCAGAAGCCCGCCGAGCAGCACCATTCCGATTGACGATATTATCAGCGAAGTTAGCTGCGAGCTTATGGCGCCGTTCACCTCGTTCGACAGATTTCCGGGGTCGAAGAAGTAGTAGACAACCGATTGCAGTGGCGAGGCATTGTCATCGGTCCATAGCGAGATGTCGCATTTGTCGACGATAATCCATCCAATGCCGATAGTGATCAGGCATAGCATCACCAACATTATAATCTGGCTCCACATACCCATTGATAGAATGCGGTCGATTTGTTCGCCCATGCTGCGTCGGTTAGGGAAATAGAGATTCCAACAGAGAGGGGCATAGATGGCTATGGATGCTGTAGTGGCAAGGATAAGGATAATGAGCATCCAGGCCGAAGTAGCGAACAGACATGCCACTAATAGAGCGGCTATTATGATGACCCAAATGTGAATGAGGTGGCGCTTGTTTATGTTTGTCGGCATAGTATGTACATTGAAGGTGTTGTATTATTTTCTGCGGATTTCGAAGCCAACGTTCATAATAAACTTCAGAGTCTCGATGGCAGTGTTGCGGTCGTAGTCCTTTTCGGTCTCGGGGAGCTCTTCGTAAGGCACCAGACAAGGGTGGTGGAGTTTTTCGTCGTTGCGAACCGGGCCGTAGGTCCAGCCTTGTTCGATTCTCGACTTTGCCCACACTTCGTGGACGTTCTTTGCCATAATTTCAACGAGCTCGTTGAGTTCGTCGGGGAGTTGCACCTTGTTCAAGTTGATTGGCTTAGGAATGTAAGTGGTTTGTCCCATGCTTGGAGATTGATTTGTTGATAATACGTATCTTAGTGCAATATTACGAAAAACTCCCCGCCTTTGCAAACAAGGCAGGGAGAAACATATAGCGCAATGAAACTTTAGAAACTATTTTTTCTTTTTTCTTGGTCTTGATTCGTAGATAATCGGCTCTTCGTATTCTTTACCCTCCTCGTTTATGTCATCTGCGCCGTACATGATTGCCTGATAGCAGTTGTGGCAAATGCAGTGTACGTTCTGCAGAAAGTTGTCGCCGTTTTTCCCACGAAGTTCCGGTGCCGGCAGAGAGCAACGGTAAGGGTTTTCGAATTGGCAATTGTCGCCCCATATTTTCTGATAGTTGTAATTGCATTTTTCACAATTGTTGCCACGTGTGGCATTAAGATAACGGCGGAGTATCGGACTTATCAGATTAACGTTGCTAAGGTTGGCGGCGGCAGAAGTGCCGTTGTTGAGCCGAGGATTAAGGTAAAGGTAATCGAACCACAGTGTTTCGAGACGGTTTGCGACATCTTCGGTGAGTACTTGCCCACTGTGTCCTCCGGCCCAGTTGAATTCGGGGATGGCAGCGGAGAGCTGTTCGGTCGACAGGAATGGCGCATTGTCGGAGTCGACAATCAGCTCCACATCGAGGTCCATATAGAATGTTTCGCGGTTTTTGCCGCTCCAGTCCTCGCCTTTGTAAGGTTTGGATGAAAAGTATCCCGACATCACGATGCCGGTGTTGCCCTCGCCCACGCGCACCATGAAGAAGCGGTCGCCCTGCCGGGCTTTGTCGTGGTCCCGCACGCTCCAGTTCAGGTTGTAGTGCACAATCTCTGAATTCTGCTTGATGTAGCCATAGCGGAATTGTTCGGCATAGTATCCGATTGCTTCCTTAAAGCGTGGCATCGTATAGCTTGAAATAGCCGGATTCCACATTAGAATTACTGTGTTCATTTCGATAGGTTATTAGAATTATGAATACAATTGTGATTTGATTACACCGACAAATTTAGGGCATATAAGTGCCAAAATCGAGCGCATCAAATATAAAGAATACAAAATTCGGGCGAGATTAATATGTTCGCTTATATGAGGGTGGATGAGCCGGGGATTTTCATTAATTTTGTGATGAAACATTAACCGGGACTATGATTACCAGAGAACGACTGAAAGGTGCATACAGCGAGGGCGAGGCGATGGCCATCTATACCGAAGCCCGCAGCGGCGGCGACTTGGCTGCCTTTTGTCGGCAGTATATGCACGACGGCGATTACCAGGTGGCTCGCAATGCCTTATGGGGACTCACCAAGGCCCACAACGATGAGATTGTACAGCTGCAGCCGTTACTGAACGGCCTTATCGACCTTGCCATGAGTGCCGACAATTCGTCGGTGCGGCGTCTGGCGCTTAACCTTGTAGAGCGGCTTGAAATTGTCGAGGATGAAGTACGCACCGATTTCCTTGATTTCTGCCTTTATCATATGGCCGATGTGGCTGAATATCCCGGCATCCAGTCGTTGTGCATGAAACTGGCGTTCCGTATGTGCAGCTATTATCCTGAATTGCTCGACGAACTTAAGCGTACCATTCGCGATATGGACATGGCTCACTTTACCCCCGCTGTGAGAAGTGTCAGAACTCGTATTCTTTCCGGGAATCCGATGCTTCACCGTAAAATATAATGTATTGGCAATGAAAAAGATACTTTATTTGCACGGATTTTTTGCCTCGGGACAATGCCAGATGGCTCTTACGCTCGGCGAGGCACTTGCCGGGCGCGCGCAGGTGATTTCGCCCGACTTGCCGCTGCATCCTGCCGAGGCTCTCAATTTCATCCACGATATTTGCGACCGTGAGCATCCCGATTTGCTGGTGGGCAACAGTTGCGGCTCGTTCTATGGGCAGATAATGGCACCTGTGGTGGGTGTGCCGGCGTTGCTGAGCAATCCGCACCTGGATATGCCCGAATTTCTGTTACCGCGCATCGGCGAGCGCCAATACAAGTCGCCGCGAGCCGACGGCCGCCAGACGATGGTTATCGACGATTCTCTTATCGACGAGTTCCGCCGTGTTGTGGCGCGCCAGTTTGACTATTGTAGTCCATATTACAGCAACCGTGTGTGGGGCATTTTCGGCGAGCACGACGACATTGCCCACTACGAGCCGTTGTTTGCCGAGCACTACAGCTCTGTGTTCCGCTTTCCCGGCGGCCATGCGCCCACTGCCGATGAAATCATCACGTGGCACGTGCCGTTAATAGAGAAGATGCTGCTCAGTTTCGATGCCGGTGCCGATGGCTGCCGCTATTTCCGGCATTTCAAGGGCGGAATGTATCGTTTTGTAAGCACTGCGTTCGACAGCGAGACGTGCCGCCGCATGGTGGTGTACCAGGCGCTATACGGTGAGCGTAGGTATTGGGTGCGTCCCGAGCAGATGTTCTTTGAACGCATTGAGCGCGATGGCAAGAGTTTCAACCGCTTCACTGAAATTGATTTCAGCGACATAAACCCGAAATAATGTACCAGAAATTTGTAATCGACTCCGACGGGGTAATGCGCTTTGGCAACGTGTTTCTGCACCGCGACCTGCTTGACGGCGACGACTTCGCTTTCGGTGGCGGACTATGGCAAATCGATCCTGCTGACGGTTCGCTGATTCTCTTTGGCCGTTCGTTCGACTTTGGCCGGCCCGATTTCAGCCGAATCACTCGCATCGACTGGAGCGGGGTGGGCGGCACGCGTCTTCCTATGACCTTCTATCCGCATTGGCCGTCGCGCGAGGGTGCTATAGCTGTTGAGATGTGAATTAATGTTATTATACGCCGAATGACGCTATTTTTTGCTAACTTTACAATGATTATAGCCTTTTGGCTGTAATCGATTGTTTTACCCTTTGAAACCAACTAATTTTGACAATCAATTATCTCATAATTAACACTAAACTAATAACTCAATGATGAATCGAACAATGTTAACGGTTGCGGCCCTTTGTCTTGCGGCAATGGCAACAACCTCCGATGCTGCCAATGCCGGGAAGCGTTCCGCTGCCCTCGACAATGCGGATTGGAGCAATTCGGAATGGATTTCGGCGGCCAATGCCCCCGTGGTTACCGGAAAAATCGATGGCAACAACGAGCGTGCCGCTGATGGCTCGAGCTGGTTTGTGGCCACCGTGAAAAACGACAAGAAAGTGGTTTCGGCCCGTTGGATGACTGCCGGATTAGGCGTTTACCAGCTTTATGTCAACGGCAAGCAGATAGGCGACGAGGTGCTGAAACCGGGTTTCACCCACTATGCAAAGACAAAGCGCTCGTTTACCTACGATGTTACCGACGCTTTCGCTGTCAAGGCCGGTGCCGAAAACACTTTGGCTGTCCAAGTTACTCCCGGATGGTGGGCCGACAAGATTATCACCCCCGGCGGCAACGATGGCATGATTGGCAAGAAGGTGGCATTCCGTGGTGTGCTCGAAATCACCTATGCCGATGGCTCGAAGCAGCTGTTTGGAACCAACACACGCGACTGGAAAGCCGGCATTGCCGGTCCGGTGAAGCATGCTGCTATTTTCGACGGCGAGGAATACGATGCGCGTGTTGCCATGGGCTACCAGACTCCCGAACTCCTCTCTACTCCGGAAAAGAATACCGAATTCAATGGCGAGATTCTGCCGTCGAATGGTGCTGAAATATATATGCGCGACGATATTGCCTTGGCTCCTCAAAAAGCTTATCTGTGGCAGGGCGTTACAGGTGCTACCAGCGAAGCATACGGCAAGGTGGTGATAACAAGGGAATTCAAGTCGGGTCAGGAGATGATTGTCCGCCCGGGCGAAACTCTCGTAGTTGACTTCGGCCAGAACTGCGCTGCCGTGCCTTCGTTCCTGTTTAAAGCTGCCGAGGGTACTAAGCTCACTTGCCTTCCCGCCGAGTTGCTCAACGATGGAAATGGTGCCCATAGCCGCGGCATGGATGGCCCGGAGGGTAGTGTTCACCGCTTGAATCTG
The DNA here is from genome assembly GCA_051878475.1 of Muribaculaceae bacterium. GTDB lineage: Bacteria > Bacteroidota > Bacteroidia > Bacteroidales > Muribaculaceae > SFRY01. The sequence continues at coordinate 5,047 of JBJEKE010000303.1, forward strand.
CGCATCCCTGATCATGGCTTCCAGCTGTTCTACACTTTCGGCGCCTCGAAGGGTTATGTGGCTTATCGCCCGCAGTGCACTTTCTTCGGCTACCGTTTTGTGTCAATCACTGCCACTGACGAGGTTCGCATCAAGAAACTTGCTTCGGTGCCTGTTACTTCGATTGCCAAGGATATGGAAATTGGTACAATCACTACAGGTAACGACCTTATCAATCGATTGATTGCCAATACTGTGTGGGGACAGCGCTCCAACTATCTCTCGGTGCCTACCGACTGTCCGCAGCGCAATGAACGCCTCGGCTGGACTGCCGACACCCAAGTGTTTACCGAAACCGGTACTTTCTTTGCCAATACCAACAACTTCTTCCACAAGTGGTTGCGCGACATGCGCGACACCCAGAACAAGGTGGGAGGCTATCCGGGCGTTGCTCCGCAGGCTCAGTATGGTGCGGCTGATACCGATATGAGCCGTGTGGGATGGGCCGATGCCGGTATTATCGTGCCTTGGACCGTATGGAAACAGTTTGGCGACAAATCGATTATCGAGGAGAGCTGGGCTTCGATGGACAAGTTCATGAACCACATCAACAACACTAAATACGACCACCATGCTATGGTGAGCGAAAACGGTAACTTCCAATGGGCCGACTGGTTGAGCTATGAGCCTCTGGAGTCGTGCAGCGGTAGCATTCGTATGGAAGATGAACTGGGCAAAAGCATTATCCGCCCCGAGACTTACGACTACTGGAACTACCTCAACGCCAGCTACTTGGCTATCGATGCCGGTATGATGCGTGATATGGCTGCTGCTTCGGGCCGCGATGCTGCCAAATATGCTGCCATGGAAGTTGAGGCGAAGAAGTATCTGCGCACCCGTTTCCTTAACGACGATGGCTCTTTCCGCACCGATATTCTCAACACTATGCAGACTCCGGCTCTCTTCGCCTTGAAGAATGGCTTGGTGGAAGGCAAGGCTAAAGAGAACATGATTGCACGTCTACGCAAGAATTTTGCCGACCATGGCAATTGTCTGCAGACCGGTTTTCTCGGCACTTCGATTCTTATGCCTACTCTTACCGAGAACGGCATGGTCGACATTGCTTACGAACTTCTTTTCCAACGCAAGAACCCAAGCTGGCTTTATTCGGTCGATAATGGTGCCACTACAATCTGGGAGCGCTGGAACAGCTATATGCTCGACAAGGGTATGGGTCCGCGCGGCATGAACAGCTTTAACCACTACGCTTATGGCGCAGTGTGCGAATGGATGTGGGAGACGATGGCCGGCATTCAGGCCGACGTGGCTAATCCTGCTTTCAAGCATATTATAATGAAACCGGTTCCCGACAAGCGCCTGGGCTTTGTAAAGGCTGAGTACAATTCGGCTGCCGGTGTCATAAAGAGCGAATGGAAGTATGTTGGCGACAAGTGGGTTTGGAATTTCACCATTCCTCAGGGCGCTACTGCTACAGTTACTCTCCCGGGCGAAACCACCTCGAAGGAGTACTCTGCCGGTAGCTACACCGTGGAGAAATAATTGCAATATTTCCGATAGTGTCGGGGTTTGGAACGCGTTCCAAACCCCGATTTTTTTTCTTTATGGTGGGCCTTTGTTGTTCATTTGTTTTATTGGTTTGTGTTTGCAAAATTAGAGCTGCTATTTGCCGAAAAATTGCGAAAACCGCCACTTCCGCGAAATATTTTTTTTGAGCGGTGTGGTGGTGCCATTTGGGTGGTGCCGGTTGGTGGTAGGCTATGGTGGTGTTATTGGCGAATGGCGATGCCCATCGAGGTCATCGCCATTCGTAGGGGAGGTAAGGAGAAGTCGTGGTGCTAACCTGGGGCGTTGCCTATGCTTAATGGCCCTTGCGCTTACAGCGCGCCGTGGGTGGCATCATTTGAGGTGCCTTTTGGTGGCATTGATGATGGTTTTCGCAAAATTGCGATGCTCGGAGGTTGTATTTTTGTGCCGAGCGGAGCCAACGGGCAGCCTGTCGGGCTGCATGTGTGGCGCTGCGCTGAACCCCACACAGACTGACGCTAGTGTGGGGTCAGCTAAAGGGTTGCCTCTTCGAGGCAAAAAGTCCTATGGACTGGCTTCGCCGCTCCTAGGGTGGCGTGATTGGCGAATGGCGATGCCCATCGAGGTCATCGCCATTCGTTGAGGAGGTAAGGAGCGGTCGTGGCCCAAACATAGGGCGTTGCCCTAGGCTAAGTGGGCTTTGCGCTTACAGCGCGCCGTTGGTGGCATCATTTGTGCGGTGTTGGTTAGTGGCAGTAGGTCGTTGTTGGGTAGCGCTGTTGGCATTATTTGCATGGTGTGTCTTGGGGTGGTCGCATGGCGTGTTGCGCCTGCGGTGGCATCTGAAGGATGCGATACGGCCCGCTTTGCGGGCTGTAGATAGCCGTGGGTGAGATGGCGGTAGAGCCATCTTACCCACGGAAAGCGTTTCGGGCCGAATGGCCTTACCGCTCTCCCCGAAAGGGGGCTTCCCGCCACACGAATGTGGCGGCTGCCGCGCAAGTCGGCATCGCTCCATAGAAGCGACACCTTGCATCAGCCGTGTGCTCCACGTGGATTTCATCCACGGTTAGTGCTGCCCGCCTCGGCGGGCCGCTTCGCTTCTTTCAGAAGCATCTTTTGTTGGTGCCGTTGCACCATGGATTACGCCTACGGCTCATCCATGGCTATTTACATTGCACGAAATCGTGCAATGTTTCGCATCCTTCAGATGCCACCGCAGCCGCCATCAAGCCGGCTGGAGGCTTTCCGTTTGGTGGCATTGATGGCGGTTTTCGCAAAATCGCGATGCTCGTAGGTTGTATTTTTGTGCTGTGCGGTGCCGACGGGCAGCCGTTTGGATGGCGGAGCCATTGCCTCGAAGAGGCAAACCCTTATCTGACCCCACACTAGCGAAGCCTTAGGCGAGTCTGTGTGGGGTGCTCGGCTGCCGAATGGCAATCAGCCCGAGGGGCTGCCCGAAACGCCTCGTTTATTGTTAATTGCCGATGGTGATTAACGGGCAGCCTGTCGGGCTGCATGTGTGGCGCTGCGCTGAACCCCACACAGACTGACGCTAGTGTGGGGTCAGCTAAAGGGTTGCCTCTTCGAGGCAAAAAGTCCTGCGGACTGGCTTCGCCGTGCCGTTTGGTGGCGTGATAGGCGAATGGCGATGCCCATCGAGGTCATCACCATTCGTTGGGGAGGTAAGGAGAGGTCGTGGCCCAAACATAGGGCATTGCCCTAGGCTAAGTGGGCTTTGCGCTTACAGCGCGCCGTTGGTGGCATTTTGCGTGGTGTTTGGTGGCTTCGCTCCTTGGCGGTATCGGTAATGGCGGCGGGTAGCGGGGAAAATGGGGAAGGCGCTCGGTGGAGCGCCTTCCGGGAGGTCTTTTATTTTTTGCTTTCTTTGCTTTTGCAACATCAATAATGCACGCACCTTACATAGCAGGCATCTGCCCATTGAGCGCTTCTGCATGCGACTCCTGTATTGGGGTCTGTGGCTCCTTTTACAACCAAAGTAACTGGGTTTGCACCGTATGTGTTGAGGTCGTAGGTGTAATAGTTGATGTCATGGGCGAAACACTCTTTGTTTGTCGTGTAGAATTCATTTTCCTCGTACCAATAAATTGCACCTTTTCGCATCCACAGGTCGTAAAGCATCGGCAACTTCTCTGCTGTAGCTGTCGGCATTTCAAGGCTTCGCTGAGCATATTTCAGCACGTCGCGTCGTATGGTTCC
>JBJEKE010000304.1:0-8775 GCA_051878475.1 Muribaculaceae bacterium
TCTCGTATCGTAGCAGAGAACGACGAATGGTAAGATACCCTTGTTTACGCGTATGTGACTGAAATGGTGTGGAAGTTTCTTTCAAAAAATCGTCAATAAGGATGATAAATGTGGATTGGGGGACTTCGGGTGCTAATGTTTTGTGAAATGCCTTTATCGTTTCCGGCAACCATGTTTTGTCTATATCGGCACCATTCATACGGATATACTCACGCTCAATGTAGGTGAGTAGCCGACTATACAACTCTTTTACTTCATCGGCATTGACAGCCTCTTCAGTCTTTGTTCTTGAAGAAGTGAGAACGAGGCGAGTAGATGGTTTGCCTTTAGAGCTGACATATTTCTCCGTTTTTACAAACATTGGAGAAATCCACAAATTGGTCTTGGCTTGATAATCAATCTTGCCAAGGCGAAAACGAACAGATAATTCAACACGACCTTGTCGGTTCTGCTTTTTTCCTACACCTAATTCAAATGACATATCGGATAAAACTGGAGGGTTATTTCTTGACTACAAAGTTAAGAAATACTCCCCATATCGCCAAATAATATCCCCATATAATTCCCCACAAACACTGTTATTTTATGATTTTAACTGTTACTCTCTACTACTGCCATAAAATGCCAATATAGAACTTAATAATCTATATATTAACTATATAACCAAATATTTATGTTATTTAAGCATAACATATAATCACATCAAATATCATACGCAACTAACCAGTTAATGTTTGCATTGTAGTCCATACCAATGCAAATCGGTGCGTCGGGCTGCACATCTGCATCACACTTAGAGGTAAGGGGTAAGGGGTCAGAGGTAAGAGAGTTCTCTAACCCATAACCACTAACCGCTAACCTTTTGAAAGCATCATCGAGGCTTGGAAAAACCAAAGGGGAATGACTAAATTACGTTGTCGAATATTTATCAGCAATTTATTTTGCCGATTGGTTGATTTTTAGTAATTTAGATAAAAATCAAAAGAATTATGTACAAGTTGACCGAAAAGCAGAAAAAGGAATTTGAATTCTACAAAGAAGAAAGCAATGATGATAAGGTGTTGTTCGTTGACAACTTTGATGAGAAAATAGGTGTAATTGAATTCACATTCGATAAAGAAACCATTTACAACTTCTTTGAAGATTATCCCGAAAAACTGACAAAATCACAGCGAGAACAATTTGATAAAGAACACCCATATTACAAAGAACACTTTGGATTCTAATCCGCAGTCATTTCATTCCACCACCTTTGCTTTTTTGTTGATTATTTTTGGATGTATTTAAATAACCTAAAATCTTGCGCAGTAGCGCAGGGTGTTTTCTAATTTCGGACATCTGCACGATAATTACACGTTGTAGTGTTTTTGATTTTGATGTAGACTTTAATCTTATTTTTAATTCTTCATCAGTAATATCAATCCATTTATTTGCTGTTTCACTACTTTGTAGTTCAAGATTCCGCCATTTGGAATTGCTGCCTTTTATTATTACTTTTACCGCTGAAACTATTCAGGCTATGAACCTACAACGATGCCCATGGTGCGGCGACAACCCGCTTTACGTTAAATATCACGACGAAGAATGGGGACGCCCCGTCACCGACGACCGCACCCTGTTTGAATTCCTCACCCTCGAGAGTGCCCAAGCCGGCCTCTCTTGGTTAACCGTGCTGCAAAAGCGCGAAGGCTACCGCAAAGCATTTCTGGGCTTCGACTACCGCAAAGTGGCCCTGATGACACCCGACGACGAAGAGCGCCTTCGACATTTCGACGGGATTGTGAAGAACCGGCTAAAGATTCATGCCGCCATAACCAACGCACGGCTGTTCGGCGCGATTGTCAACCAATACGGCTCGTTCTTCAACTACATCATCCGTTTCTTCCCCGAAAACAAACGAATCATCAATTCAATTGCCGACATGGCATCAATCCCTGTGTCGTCGGCAATATCCGATGCTATAAGTTCCGACATGCGCAAGCGAGGATTCCGTTTTTTCGGAACAGTAATCTGCTACTCGTTTCTGCAAGCCACCGGCTTCATCGACGACCACCTAAACTCCTGCCCCTGCAAAAGCCACCCTACCCCACAACTATACTGACTATAAATGACAGATTTTGGCAGTCAGCAACTCTGAATGCCTGAAATATATAGTCGCAATTTAGCGAGGCATATCAGCCAGCACATCCATAAAGTAGGAGCGCACCTCGCTCCAGTGGTAATACGGTGCAATGTCGGTAGCTATGGGCAATGTGGCTTCACGCTCATTCATGAGCACCTTCACCAGCACATCATCGCTGCCCGCCTTGCGGTAGTACACCAGCTGAATGTTGCCGCCCATTGGTATGAAGTCGGTGCTGCACCAGTTATCGGCCACCTCCTCGAGGTCGTCGGTAGCAAAATCAGCGCCGTTTATTCCCATCAGGCACGCTGTGGGAAGCACCACCGAATCGTGGCCAAAGCGCAATGTGGCACTGTTTCGGCCAAGCGCCAGAGCACGGTCGGCTGCCTCAATGAAGTCGGTGAGTAGGTTGCGCTGGCAATACACCACACGATGGCCGGTCAGCGGAGTGTTGGCCACATTCAGATACCATTCGACATTAGTGCACGACCAGAGTTCGAACAAGTCATCGTCGGAGAACACATCGAGCATATAAATACCGTCGAATGCGTGGTGGCTCTGCAGATTGGCTGCCACCTCATAGAGATTGGTCATCAAAGCAAGGCCGTCAATGCTGTCGGCTGCAAACTTCATGTCGGTGAACAGCACACCAAGCATATGCTTAGGTTTGAGATGCCGGCTGCGGAAATCTTCGTACAGAGGCGCCACTTCGCGGCGCAGGCGTGACACCACAGTATCGTGACAGTTCATGTAGTACATGTCGTGGTTGCTGGCATCGGTAGTGATACGCAAATTCGGGTTGAGCGACTTCAGCATATCGGTTTCGTTCTGCATCGAGAGTATACAACGAATCACCACAGTAGAGCGGGCATCAATAGGAGCATCGCCGGCAAACACCTCGGGGAAATTTTCGTACATGCGACGGGCTATGCGCTGATGCTGCTCGGCACCCTTGTCGCTGAGCTCTCCCAGACGTTTGGTCGATGCAAGCCTGACTGTGCGCAGATGCGCCAACAGCTGGCGACCGCGCTGCGTGAGTTTGCCGTTGCGCTCACCCTTCTCGAGCTCGGTCACCGGCACCACATACAGGTTGCCGTCGATAAGCCAACGGCTACCATGGCGCCCGTAGTGATTGATGAAGAAGGGCGCGTATCCTTCAGGAGCAGGAGTTAGGGCCGGCAATGCCGAATCGGGATATGCATAATAGTGGCTGCCACCCTTAAGTGGATTCTTCTTTATATCGTCGCGTATTCCAGCCATGGCCATAATGGCCACAGCAAGAATCATCGACACTAACAGAGCTGTTCTTTTCATAATTTATGATTTTGATGTTAATCAATATAGCGTTTAAGAATATCGGAATAGGCATCGATGCGGCGGTCGCGCAAGAACGGCCACCACCGGCGCACATGTTCGCTGCGCGTCATGTCGATGTCGACGATGGCAGTGGTCTCGGCATCAGAAGGTGCCATATACAGGATCTCGCCCTGCGGTCCTGCCACAAAGCTGTGTCCCCAGAAAGTGATTCCTTCGGTGCGTCCCGAAGGGTCTGGTTCGTGCCCCACACGGTTCACAGCCACCACAGGCAACCCATTGGCCACCGCATGACCGCGCTGCACAGTGGTCCATGCCTCCTGCTGGCGGGACTGCTCGGCATCAGTGTCGCTGCTCTCCCACCCTATTGCTGTGGGATAAATCAGCAGCTCGGCACCGCGCATAGCCATCAGGCGCGCAGCCTCGGGATACCATTGATCCCAGCACACCAGCACCCCAAGACGCCCCACAGAAGTGTCGATAGGCTCAAAACCGAGGTCGCCGGGAGTGAAATAGAACTTTTCGTAATATGCGGGGTCGTCGGGAATGTGCATCTTGCGGTATTTACCGGCAATGGAGCCGTCGCGTTCAAACACAACAGCCGTGTTATGGTAAATGCCCGGTGCACGACGCTCAAACTGCGATGTCACCAATACTATGCCGCACTCCTTCGCCACTTCGCCATAAATGCGGCATGGCTCGCCGGGAATTGGCTCGGCAAGGTCGAAATCAGCCACATTCTCCTCCTGGCAAAAGTAGCGAGAGTCATGAAGTTCCTGCAACACCACCAGCTGAGCACCGTCAGCTGCAAGTTCCCGTATTTTGGCAACGAGTCGGTTGCGGTTGTCGGCAACATCGGCACCATTGCTTTGCTGTATAATTCCCACTGTCAGAATTCTATCCATATATCGTTGAATATTAATTGATTACACCTTCCGGAAATTGCATCGTCACACAATGCAGCGAACCATGCTGCCGAATCAGAGCCTGGCAATCGACAGGCACAATTTCGCGCCCGGGGAAGCACTTGGCAAGGGCTTCAAGCGCTATGGCATCGTTAACCTCGTCGGCATACACCGGCACGAGCACCCTGCTGTTCATAATAAGGAAATTGGCATAAGTGGCCGGCAACCTTAACCCCTCTTCATCGTGAATCGGGCATGGCAGAGGCAACGGCACCAACCGATACGGATTACCATCTACATCAGTCATCGTTTGCAACTGACGTTCCATAGCATCGAGCTCGGAAAAGTGATCGTCGGCAGTGTCGTAGCACTTAACATAGGCAATGGTGTGAGGATCAACAAAGCGGGCCAGTGTATCGATATGGCTGTCGGTATCGTCGCCGCTGAGTGCACCGTGCTCGAGCCACAACACCCTCTGTGCTCCAAGCCGTTGGGCCAGACAGTCTTCGATCTGTCGACGCGAAAATTCGCCGTTGCGGTTCTCCGACAGCAGACACTCTGAGGTAGTGAGGATGGTTCCGCAGCCATCGCTCTCGATTGAGCCTCCCTCAAGCACAAAGTTTAGACAATTAACCACCGGCACGGCAAACGCACCGGCATTAGCCATGCGCGAGGTGATAAGGTTATCCTTGTCGGCAGCGAACTTCAATCCCCATGCGTTGAACTTGAAGTTGCAAAGCTTAAGGCCACCATCGTCAACGATGGTAATGGCTCCGAAATCGCGCGCCCAAGTGTCGTTGGTAGGCATCGGCAGAAACAGCACATTGGAGATATCAACTCCTTCAAGGTCGGCCTTTACTTCGTCGATATCAGGAGCAACAACGATGAGTTTCTCACCGCCATCAATGATGGCTTCGGCTATGTGACGGAAGCACCGCTTCACCTCGTCGAGCATATAAGCCCAATCGGTATCGCGATGAGGCCACGACAGCAGCACAGCGCTCTGGCGAGCCCATTCGGCAGGCATAGTAATCGGCATAATGCAATCTGGTTTATAATATATATTGCAAAAATAGCAAATTGTTGCGACAACGAAAAACTCAGAGCACCTCAATAGAGCAGCATCTCCCCGATTACACAGCAACCGGGGAGACACATTTCATTTTTTATATGACAATCACTTCAAATCGAGCGGTGTCACCTTATCCATGTCGTTATAATCGAGATTCTCACCTGCCATACCCCAGATAAAGGTATAATTGCTTGTGCCGGCTCCGGAATGAATCGACCATTCGGGCGAAATCACAGCCTGCTCGTTATGGAGCCACACGTGGCGGGTTTCCTTGGGTTCACCCATAAAATGGCACACAGCCTGGCCTTGAGGCACCTCAAAATAGAAGTATGCCTCCATACGGCGGGCGTGCACGTGAGCCGGCATGGTGTTCCACACGCTGCCGGGCTTAAGTTCGGTCATCCCCATCTGCAATTGGCAAGTTGGCACAATCTTATTGATGATGAGCTGATTGATTACACGCTCATTCGACTCCTCGAGCGAACCGGCCTTCAGTATATTGGCATCGTTCAAGGTGATTTTCTTGGTTGGATAAGCCTTGTGAGCAGGTGCCGAATTGAAATAGAAGTGGGCAGGATTCAAAGAATCGACCGAAGCAAATGTCACTTCATGAGCACCGGCACCCACATACAGTGCCTCCTTGTTCTCGAGCACATAAGTCTTGTCGCCCACGGTCACCTTTCCAGTGCCACCAACGTTAATGATACCAATTTCGCGGCGATGCAGAAAGTTGGGCGCCTTAAGAGGGTCGATGGCCTCGAGAGGAAGTTGTTTGGCAACAGGCATGGCACCGCCGACTATAAAACGGTCGTGCATGGTATAGGTAATCGACACCTTGTCGGGCGAAAACAAATTGTCCACCACGAACTGCTCGCGCAGCCGCTGGGTGTCGTAGTTCTTGGCATCGGCAGGATTACATCCATAGCGAACCTCATAATCGGTAACGCTCTGGGCTGCCACATTTGCAGTGAAAGCTAATAAAAACGCAAAAGCAACTATGATTTTTTTCATCGTTATTTGTTATTTGATTGTGAGTTAATAATCTTCTTACGGTTAAACCACATGATAAGCAGCGTGAAAGTTCCGAGCACTATGCTGCCAATCAGCCCAAGCGAATGCGTCAGATGGTAGATGGACCACGACATCAGGCTCGAGGCAAAATCGAGAGCACCACCTTGAAATCCTTCGGGAATAAGCACGGCAGAATCGCCGGTGGCTGCATACACGTCCTTGGCGGCCATTGTAAACGGCGCGGCAAGGTTTGTAACGAAATAAAGGCCGGCCACCAAAGCCACAAGCCCTACACAGAATGTGCGCACCACATTTCCCTTGGTTATGGGAAGTACGACCGGGAACAGATAGAACATGCCTGCAAGCGAGGCAAGCGGAAGGAATTCATTGCCGGGAAGCACCACCGAGATAAACAGCACCACCGGTATGAGCAGCAGCGACACCACCAAAGTGGTGGGATGGCCTATCACCAGTGCCGGGCTCATGCCTATGTTGAGCTTAACATCCTTTCCGAATCGCTTGGCTATCATCTGTTTGGTGGCATCTGATATCGGCATCAAGCCATCAATGAAAAGTCTGGTGATGCGGGGAATAAGTTCCATCACTGCGCCCATCTTCACGCCGAGGCCCAATAATGCCGGCAACTCATATCTGGCAAGTGCACCAATCGACAATCCTACTATAACGCCCAACACCAGCGGCTCGCCAAGTATGCCAAACTTGTTTTTCAAGCCTTGTGCATCAATGTCAAGCTTATTGAAGCCGGGAATCTTGTCGAGCAGTTTGTTTATCACCACCGCAAACGGCACAAAACCTTGGCAGAACGGCTGAGGAATAGATATGCCATCCATCTTATCATAGAATTTCTGAAACGACGGTGCCGTGACATCGGCCATCACCAGAGTGATGATAAAGCACACCACAGCTGCAAAGAACCCATAGAACAGCGAACCGGAAGCGAAATATACAACAGCACCAATAAATGCATAGTGCCAATAGTTCCAGAGGTCGATGTTCACAGTTCGGGTGGTCTTGGTGAGGAGCATAAGAATGTTCACACCGACACACACCGGTATAACGAATGCACCCACAGCGGTGTTATATGCCACCGAGGCGGCTGCAGGCCAACCCATGTCGAACACCGACAGCTTAAGATTATATATTTCAACCACTTTCGACAGTGCCGGGCCCAAGCTGCTGGTAAGGAGGGCGGTAACAACCGAAAGGCCTACGAAACCCACACCTACATACAGTCCGGCATGCAATGCCTTGCCGGGCTTGATTCCCAAGGCGATGCCTAAAATGGTAAAGATAATAGGCATCATCACACTGGCCCCAAGGCCAATGATATAACTGAAAACTTCATCCATAAATCAGAAGCATATTAGGGCTGTTTTCCAATATATGCCAATATTCCCCCGTCAACATAGAGAATATGGCCGTTTACGAAGTCGGATGCCTGCGAAGCAAGAAACACCACCGGGCCCTTAAGGTCGTCGGGATTGCCCCATCGGGCAGCCGGCGTCTTGGCTACGATAAACGAGTCGAACGGATGACGCGAGCCATCAGGCTGACGCTCACGCAGCGGAGCAGTTTGCGGTGTGGCTATATATCCGGGGCCAATGCCGTTGCACTGAATGTTGTACTCGCCATATTCCGAGGCAATGTTGCGGGTGAGCATCTTAAGGCCTCCCTTTGCAGAAGCATATGCCGATACCGTTTCACGACCCAGCTCGCTCATCATCGAGCATATGTTGATGATTTTGCCAGAACGTTTCTTCATCATTGCGGGAATAACTGCCTTTGCTACTATAAATGGAGCATTCAAGTCGATGTCGACAACCTCACGGAATTCATCAACACTCATTTCATGCATAGGGATACGGCGAATGATGCCGGCATTGTTTACCAGAATATCTACCGGACCCAAAGTGCTTTCGATATCAGCCACCATAGCCTTTACTTCGTCTTCTTTGGTAACGTCGCACAAATAACCACGCGCTTCGATGCCAAGTTTTGAATATTCATCGAGTGCCGACTGCAAATGTTCTGGTTTTCGGCAATTGAACGCAATCTTGGCGCCGGCCTCAGCCAAAGCTTCAGCTATAGCAAATCCAATACCATATGCAGCACCTGTTACGAGCGCAACTTTGCCATTTAAAGAAAATAAATTTGAATTCATCGTGTAACTTTATTTTGGTTATAAGAATAATTCTGATTGCCTTATTATAATGATTTCATGGTTAACATGGCTCTGGGCCAAATAATTATAAATGCAGCAATTACTTTGCAAAGGTAGTGAATTATTTGCATTAAATGAAAGTATCCGGTGTAAATTCAGTTTATTTACA